>DATICC010000359.1:0-10762 GCA_035457045.1 Woeseiaceae bacterium
GGACGTTGCAACGACAGGATACGCATGTGTGAAATGATAACGACAAGGGAGTTGAACCGCCAACCGCGGCGAACTGCAATTTGACCGTGCTACCGTATCCGCACTTGGGTGTTTTTCGTGGCATGGCATTGAGCCGGGCCCGGAATACAGGTATATATTCGGCCCTCGGCAGCGCAAAAATAACGAGTAACAGCGCATGGCTACCAAGACGGACCTCCCCGAGCGTTTCACGGCACTGGGTTTCCTGTGGCGATTCCTGGCCGCCCTGGCGCTGGTGCTGATCAGTTTCAACCCGAGCGGTACCTCGGCCTATCACTGGGTCGTAACCGCTGTCGGCGCCGGTACATTCGGCGCGGTCCATGGCGTCGTGCTTGTCTTGTTGTTGATCGGCTGGGTCGTCTTTTGGGTCGCGACCTGGCGTGCACTGGATACTTTCGGCGTGTTCCTTGCGTTCATCGCACTTGGCGCAATCGTGTGGCTGCTGATCGATTTCGGCATCATCACGGCGAACACCGTTTCGATGGTGACCTGGATTTCTCTGGTGTGTCTCGCGGCTGTGATGGCCATAGGCTTGTCCTGGGCACATATCTGGCGGCGTATCACCGGCCAGCAGACCGTCGAGGACACTGATGATTAGGGGACAGTGACCGAGTTCGATCGGACATTTCCAAAGGCCGGTGCAAGCCAGAGATCGAATACTGTCACTGTCCCCAAACCACGAAGGAGTAGAACATGGAAAGCGGAATGATGAATTTGCTGGTGAGCCTCGTGAGTGGCGCGGTGGGCGGGAACATCGCCGGAGCGTTAATGAAGAACAAGAGCCTCGGCACACTCTGGAACAGCGTGGTTGGTATCCTCGGCGGCGGCATCGGCGGCTCGCTGCTGGGTCTCGTTGGCCTCGGTGACGCTGGAGGCATCATTGGAACCATAGCCGGCTCAACCGTGGGCGGCGGCGTGCTTCTGTATATAGTGAGTCTCTTCAAAAAGTAAGCGGAGACGTAGTTCGGAGACCGCGGTTCGGGGACGGTTACCGAATTATGAATGTCACGGAACTGGCGCCGAACTTCCAAGGTGGAGTCTGGCGTCGTGCGTGCGGAAATGTTCCGTGAACCAGCCCTCGAGATCCCTGGTCATCCGCTCTTCATCGTAACTGCCGTCGTCCTCGACCCGGTCCATGATGTCACGAAGCTGGTCCAGCAGGCTCTCATGATCGGTTTTGTGTTCCCGCAATGCGGGATACGTGGATTCACGCATCATCCTTTCTTCGAGAGCAAAGTGTGCAGCAATCTGTGCGTAAATCTCGCCTAGAGACTCTACGACTCGCTCCCTCTCGCCACCGGAATGCATCAACTCATAGAGCTGATTGATCAGCCCGATCAGTTCTCGATGCTCATGATCAATAGCCGGATCGCCGACACTGAACTCGTCTCTCCATTTGATGAGACTCATCGGTATAGGACCCCTCCTGTTTCGGCTTTGAAAGTCACCGTGAAATAGCGGCCCTGGTGCAACATCTGCTGTTCGCTGCGGCTGTAATCCCAGCCATCCGCCCGATCCGTATCGCGCAACCGGGTTGTGACGACATGCATCCCGGGCTCGACCTCGAAGCGCTCGTATATCGACGCCGGGCCATCGCCCCACAATCCCGACGGTTCGGCTTCCACCCTGAGCATGGTAACGCCATCGATGTCCACTTCCATGATCAATGGCAGGCGCTTGCGCTCGCAGCTTTCCGCCCTCCGCATATTCGGCGGCAACTCCGCGATTTGCTGCGGCGTCAGCAGCACGCAGGGCTTGACGTGCTTGGTTGCATGACTCACGGACACCTTTACCGTCGCCCTATCGGGCGCGGCGTATTGATAGCGCGGCCAGAACGACAGGTATCCTATGGCGATGGCGAACAAGGCATAGGCGGGCACCTGCATCAGTCCGCGTGTCACGCTATTCATCCGGGTCCGTCCCTACGTTATCCGTCTTCGGCAGCGCCCGAAGCGCCCTGATGAACTGCGACAGTGCGTGCTGCCGGCGCTGGCCGCTTGCGCCAGGCAGCCAGCTGGTAACGAGTCGCTCGCGCGGAACGCGGCTACGAAGGTAGGGATCGCGTTGGCCGGCCAGCCGTTGCCGGGTCCACTCATCACCGAGGCGAAAATAGCAGTCGCCTTCGGCACATCCCGCGAGCATGACACCCTCCGCGAGGCGCCGGGACAGTGCAAAGTCGATGAATGCCGGGGGCAACATTGCGACGCAGGGCATCGTGATCACCTGGGTGTCCGGCCCGCTCAGGACTTCCGCGCCGGCTCTGTCGCAAGCGAAGACCATCACCCTTGTGGCACCGTTCATGCGCGTCGCGGCAGCCAGCGTCCTTTCCCGCAAGCCGGCGATGGAATGGTCCGGCAGTTCGATGCCCGGTACCAGTTCGCGTGCCCGCCGAAATGGCGTGGAGGTCGGGCAGGCGCCTGCGCAGATGCCGCAACTCATACAGTTGTCCGCAAGGACTACCGCCTCGGCATCAAAAGCCATCCCGTCGCTCCGCGGCTGCATGGTTATGGCGCTGAACGGGCAGTCCTCGACGCAGCGGCCGCAGCCATTGCAATTGTTCAGGCTGACCACTGCCACCGGAGCCGGCTTGATCGGCGGCACCCAGGGCAGCAGCGCCAGGAACAGGGTGCCGATAGCGAGTACCAGCCAAAGTGTGCCGCCGGGAATGACGTCCAGCAGCGGGTAGGCAAGCAAGTAGTACCAGTCCAGCTGCAGTGTCGCGGGTACCGTATCGAGATCCGCCGGGCCCTGGCTCACCGCGGGATACACCAGCGACAGCGACAGCAAACAAACTGCGGTGCCCACTGCCAATGGCTTTGGCGGATTGACGCGGGCCCTGGCGTGGCGCTGTATGTGCAGCCACATCAGGAACAACAGGAACAACGGCGCGAAGATGTGGATGAATACCATCAATGTAAAGAAGCGATTACTGAGCGTCGTGCTGTTCAGGAAATTGTTGGCTATTGGCTCGCCGAAGAACGGCAGGGTATCGAGCCATTCAGTTGTCGCTATCGCGATGTACTGGGCCAGCTTGTCCCATATCAGCCAGTAACCGCTGATGCCGCAAATGTAGATCAGCCAAAGCGCCGGGACTCCGGTGATCCACGCAAAAAAACGCCGGCCACGCAGCCGGTCCAGCGAAAATTCCCGCAATATGTGCAGGAACACGACGACCACGAGCGCATCCGACGAATAGCGGTGCAGGCTGCGCATGACACCCGCCGCATACCACTGATCGTGTGTCATGTACTCGACCGAGGCATATGCGTTGGTGATGCCCGTGTCGAAAAAGATGTAAAGGTAGATGCCCGTGCCGGCGGCAATCCAGAAGAAATACCACCCGAGCGCACCGAGATTGACGACGGGGTTGTTCTTCTGGCCGAAAGCCAGCTCGAGAACTGCCTCCCAGCGCTGGAACAGAGTGCGCAGAATACGTTTCAGGGTCGCCATCCGCTGTTGATCACCGGCAACCGCAGCTTCATCGAGCGCGCCTCCATTCATGCGTGATGAAGAAAACCACGGCTCCAAGACTCAGGATGCCGGTGAATATGGCCATCAGGATCGAGTAGTCGAATTTGTAGCGTCCGATGTTCGGGTCATAAACCGTGCAGAAAAGCTTGAATTTGTCCACCCAGTGTTCGACGAATCCGCCCTGCTTTGGCGTATCGAAAACCAGTTCTTTCAACGGCTCCACCAGCATCGGTGCGGCGAAATCCTGGCCGTAAACCTGGCGGTAGATCGTGCCCTTTGCATCGACGATCGTCACCTGGGATAGGTGGTCGAAGCCTCCGGAACTCGGGTAATACTGAAACCCGAGATTGCGGGTTAGTGCGTCGATCGACTGTGCATCGCCGCTCAGAAAGTGCCAGTTGCGCTCATCAATGCCCCGTTCCGCAGCATACATGCGCATGCGATCCGGTTTGTCGACCGCCCAGTCGAAGCCGACGGTAATGACAGAGAAAGCGTCCTCCCCGAGTGCCTCCTGGGCAATTGCAACCGTCTGCGCGAGATTCCGTGTAATGACCGGGCAAACATGATTGCAACTGGTGTAAATGAGGCTGACCACCAACGGTTTGCCTCGAAGCGTTGTGACCCGGAACGGCCGTCCGTCGATGTCCAGCAGAACGTGATCTTCAAGTAAGCGCCCGACGGCTGCCTGGCTGACTTCGAGGGCCGAGTCGCTGTCATGCTCCGTTTGAGAAGCGGCGGCATCGCTCACGAGAGTCCACGCCACGAACATGGTGACGGCGCAGAACGTGCTGCCGTGGCGCAGCATGGGTCAGGCCACGATGAGGCTGTCGAGAATTGCCGCTGTCAGCAAGGTACCCAGCTGGACGATAGACGCAGCGAAAGTTCGCCATGCCTGGGGAATCGATGGCCGAAGCATCAGGCGAACGCATGCAACAATGAAAAACAGACCACCTCCGATTGCGCCGAGCAGGTACAGCCAGCCCATGCCGTACCAGGCAGGTACGACAGACAATGCGACCAGCAGCACTGCATGCGCGAGAATTACCCTTGTGGTGGTCCGGTCTTCGGCAACTACCGGCAACATGGGGATGCCGGCTGATGCGTAATCCGCCTTGCAGGCGAAAGCCAGGGCCCAGAAATGGGGTGGCGTCCACAGGAACAGCACGACTGCGAGTATCAGTGGCGCCGGACTGAGAGCGCTCCCGCTGGCCGCGGCACCGGCAAGCACGGCAAAGCTTCCGGCAAGCCCGCCAATGACAATGTTCAACCAGGTTCTTCGTTTCAGCCAGACCGTGTACACGACGCCGTAGGTGAAGGCGCCGAGGAAAACGAAAGCTGCCGCGAGCCAGTTGGTCGCAAGAGCTGCGGCGGCAACGGACGCCAGGAGCACAATGCCGATAGCAGCATGCCAGATGCCGTCGGCGCGAAAACGACCGGTCACGAAGGGCCTCTCGCGTGTGCGCCGCATGGCTGCGTCTACGTCGCGCTCATAGAGCTGGTTGAACGCGCCCGCCGCGGCCGACGCGAACAAGGTAGCGATTCCAAGCACCGCAACCTGCCAGGCCCCGGGACCGGACCCGGGGCTCATGGCAATGCCAGCGAGTGCACAGGCCATGATGAGGAACCCAAGGCGCACTTTGGCTGTGTGATAGATGAGTCTAAGCGTTGCTGTCACTTTGTCTTCCCGGGACTGCCCTCACCTGTACGGGCGATCACGCCAGCCGCTAGCTGAGTGGCCAGACTTCGGAGAGGTACTTCCAGTTTACAAAGTAATAGAGGACGAAGGCGATAAAAAATATGCCCACGAGCACCGCGGTTCCGGGGATGTGAACCGACTCCGCACTACCGTAGTGCCCGACGGCCCTGGCTGTCGGCGGGACTTCGGGATAAGCCGGTTTTTCGTCGATCGCGAGACGTTTCCCGAAGAACACCGAACCGACAACGATCACCACGAACATCAGCCCGCCGGCGGCAGCGAGAACCGCGAACAAGCCGTTCAGCCCCATCATGAGATAAGCGGCCGACGGGTAGTCAAACGGCAGCGGCGCGTCTGCAAAAGTAATGTCCCAGTGTCGCCTTGCCACACCGAGCGTCCCGGCGCCCATCATGAACAGTGAAATCCCCGCCGCGCCGATACCGAAAACATACGGCTGCCATTTCGCCAGCGTTTTCATCCTGAGTTCGCGCCGAAAGATGAGTGGAATGAGCAGGTAGGTAATCGCCATGAAGGCGAGCGTCGTTCCGGTAACGACGGTGGCGTGGAAGTGCCCCGGCACATAGAGCGTGTTGTGCATGATCAAATTGATCTGCTCTGTACCCATCACGACGCCGGAAATACCGCCAAGAAAGCCGAAAAACACCAGGGACATGAACATCCCGGAGAATGCGGGATTACTCCAGGGGGCCTTGCGCAGCCATTCGAACAGGCCCTTGGTAAAACCGCGCCGGCGCTGTGCCGCTTCGATTGATCCCGGGACAGTCATTCCGTGCACCATGCTGCCAAGTACCGCGAGGTACATCGCATAACTGGTATTGAAGATTTTCCATTCGGGGCTGAAGCCGGGTTCGACCAGCATGTGGTGCGCACTCGCAAGCTGCAGGAACAGGATGTACATCAGGAATGCCATGCGGCTGACTTTCTCGGATATGGGTTTCGCTCCGAACACCATCGCGGCGATGGCGTACCAGACCGACACATGTGCTGACACGTTGATCTGCTGCGAGGAATGGCCCATGGCCCACCATATCGTTTTATACAACAGCGGATCGATGTAGCTGACCAGCCCCATCGACCAGAGCAGTGTTGGTATCAGGATGATGGCCCCGGAAGCAATTGTGAAAACCGCGATGATTGCCGCCGTCATTGCACCGAAAGTTACCAGCGGAATCGATCCTTCATAGGTTTTCTCCTGCTTCGCAATGACGAGTGTGCCGAAAAATACACAGCAGCCGATCAGGGCGCCGACCGCAAACAGGATAATCCCGAGATAGAATTCCGGTTGCGCCATCATCGGCACGTAAGATGTGAACATCACCGTCGACTGCCCTTGCAGAACTGCGACGTTGGTGATGACGGCGCCGACCAGCATCATGACGAATCCGGTCCACGCCCAGCGCGGCCCGGCGAGCCTGGAGCCCAGCAGCACGGCCGAAGCAAAATAGAGGACTGCCATTTCAAAGAAGATGATCCAGACCAGCAGCACATCGAAACCATGCGCGGTCAACGCCAGGTAGAACAGGTCTGCCGGCAGGAAATGCACGGCCGGCCACCGCGTGAGGGCAACCAGCAGGCCAAAGAACCCGCCGACGGCCAGGAACACCACAGCCGCCACCGCATTGGCCTTGATCAGATTCTCGGCGGAACGTTCGACTCTTAACCCCGTCGTGGGGCAGCTGCGGAATTGCGCGGGCTTCGCCATGGCACCGTCCTCCCTATTCGACCACGTAGATCTTGCCCACCATCGTGTGGTGGCCGATCCCGCAGAATTCGTTGCAGATCACGCCATACTCGCCGGACTGGTTCGGTTTCAGCTTCATGACCATTTCGTAGCCCGGATGCACCTGAACGTTTATGTTGACTGGCTGCAGTGAAAAGCCGTGCTGCCAGTCCAGCGATGCCAGGTGCAGGCGATAGCTCTGATCTTTCTCCAGTTCGAGAATGGGCCACCATTGCCACAGCCGTGCAATGAGGTATACGTCGCTGCCGGGTGGCGGCCGTACGACCGGGAAGCTGCCTTCCTGCCTGACGGTGTACTGATCGATCATGGTCTGGGTTTTCTGTGCAAACGCCTGCGGCTTGATCTTGTAGGCTTCGCTCGAGAGATTCTGTTCACCGGCGCCGTGCCAGTAGATCATCATGAAGAACATGATGAGTCCCCAGACAAACGCGATGACGATCCAGGTCAGTTCGACCCTGGCGATGGGTTCTTTCCACCAGATGCGCTCGGTCGGCGGCGAAATGGCCATAAGCGTGCTCCCTCAATCGGCTATCGGTATTTGCGTGATCTCCATGACTCCCCAAATGATGTAGAACACCGCCGGGACCATGACGCCGAGGAACAACAACAGGAATGTGTTATCCAGCAATCGCTGCATCAACGGGATGGGTTCGTCTGAGGTGTGCGGCGAGCTGTCCTCTCCGCTGTCCTTGTCTTTGGCCATGGCTTCCTCCGAACGCGCCGGACGATGATGATTCTTAGCAATCCTGCTTGCGCTTTTTTGGCCGCGCGCGTCCCGGCTTGACACTACCCGGATTGCCGCAAATCAAAACTAAAGCAACGGTCCTTCGCGGCGATATCAGGGATTACCCGTATACCAGCGAATGAGGGAAAAGCTGACGAGAGCCAGCGTCAGAAGCAAGGCAAAAAAGATCAGCGTCCGGTGCTCGAGCCGGCGACCCGCGGCTATCTCCAGGCGCTCCAGAATCCAGTCTGAAGCCAAGTAAAGGACAACACCAACCAGCGTGAAGTAGACGATTTCCATCTTTTCTACCTTGGTGACGGTAGGTCGGGTACAGTGGCCGAATTCATTGGCAGACTTCGCCGAGCCTTGGAGAACGCCGGATCGAATTCGGTAACCGTCCCCGAACTATTTGCCCTTGAGTTTCTGCGCGGCGCGATAGCGCGCTTCCGCTTCGGCCAGCTCGGCCTGAGCGCGGGCAAGGTCGGTCTGGTCGGAAACACCCCTGAGCGCTTCTTCGGCCTGCTGTTTTGCGGCCAACGCGGCGGCTTCATCGAGTTGCTCGCCGCGCAACGCCGTATCCGCAAGCACGGTCACGAGGTGCGGCTGGATCTCCAGCATGCCGCCGGTGATATAGAAAAAGTGCTCCTTGCCGTCCACATCTTCGACACGAACTTCGCCGGGTTTCAGCACCGTCAGCAACGGCGCGTGCCGCGGGGCAATGCCGACCTCACCCAGGCGGGCGGGGGCGAACACCATCCTGGCTTCGCCCGAATGAATCTCGCCCTCTGCTGAAACGATGTCGACACGAATAGTGGCCATGCAAATACTCTCTTCAGTCGCCTACTTCATTGCCTTGGCTTTCTCAACGGCCTCGTCGATGGCACCGACCATGTAGAACGCCTGCTCCGGCAGGCTGTCGTAATCGCCGTTCACGATTCCGTTGAAACCGCGTATCGTTTCCGACAATTGCACGTACTTGCCCGGCGAACCCGTAAAGGTTTCAGCCACGAAGAACGGCTGCGACAGAAAGCGCTGGATCTTGCGTGCCCGCGTTACCGTCAGCTTGTCGTCTTCCGACAACTCGTCCATGCCGAGAATCGCAATGATGTCCTGCAGTTCCTTGTAGCGTTGCAGCACTGCCTGCACGCGACGCGCGCAATCGTAATGCTCCTGTCCGATGACGTTCGGATCGAGGATGCGGCTCGTCGAATCGAGCGGATCCACCGCCGGGTAAATGCCGAGCTCCGCGATCTGCCGCGACAACACGAGCGTCGCATCGAGGTGCGCGAAAGTCGTTGCCGGCGACGGGTCGGTCAGGTCGTCTGCCGGAACGTAAACAGCCTGGAAGGAGGTGATCGAGCCGGTCTTGGTCGAGGTGATGCGCTCCTGCAACACCCCCATTTCCTCTGCCAGCGTCGGCTGGTAGCCCACGGCGGACGGCATGCGGCCCAGCAGTGCGGATACCTCGGTGCCGGCAAGCGTGTAGCGGTAGATGTTGTCGATGAACATGAGGACGTCGCGTCCTTCGTCGCGAAAGGCTTCGGCCATCGTCAATCCGGTCAATGCCACGCGCAGGCGGTTGCCGGGAGGCTCGTTCATCTGCCCGTACACCAGCGACACCTTGTCGATAACTCCGGACTCCGTCATTTCGTGGTAGAAGTCGTTGCCTTCGCGGGTACGCTCGCCGACGCCGGCAAACACCGAGTAACCCGAATGCTCGTGGGCGATGTTCCTGATGAGCTCCATCAGCGTCACGGTCTTACCGACACCGGCGCCGCCGAACAGGCCGACCTTGCCGCCCTTGACGATTGGCATGATCAGGTCGATGACCTTGATGCCCGTTTCCAGCAATTCGGTAGTGGCCGCCTGGTCTTCGTACGTCGGCGCCACACGGTGTATGGGCAGCGTCGTCTCGGCGCCGATCGGGCCCTTGTTGTCGATGGGCCGACCAAGCACGTCCATGATGCGGCCGAGGGTCTTCGCGCCGACGGGAACCGAGATGGCGGCGCCCGTGTTGCTCACGGACATTCCGCGCTTCAAGCCTTCACTGGAACCCATGGCGATCGTTCGTACGACGCCATCGCCGAGCTGCTGCTGTACTTCGAGCGTGATGTCGGCTTCGTCGATCAGCAGTGCGTCGTATACCTTGGGAATCGCATCGCTCGGGAACTCGACGTCAACAACAGCGCCGATAATCTGCACGGTAGTTCCGGTGCTCATTAATAAGTCCTCGTTAACCTGAAACGGCGGCCGCGCCGCCGACTATTTCTGAAATTTCCTGTGTGATCGCCGCCTGCCGCGCCTTGTTGTACGCGATCTGCAGTTTATCGATGATCTCGCCGGCGTTGTCGGTCGCGGATTTCATGGCGACCATTTTCGCTGCCATCTCGCAGGCAAAATTCTCAACCGCCCCGCGGTAGACCTGCGATTCGATATAGCGCATCAGCACGTCATCCAGCAGCTCTGCCGCATCCGGTTCGTAAATATAGTCCCAGTGATCCTGGAGGGACTCGCCGCCAAGATCGATGGCGCTGACCGGAAGCAGCGTATGCACTTCCGGCTTCTGGCTCATAGTGCTGACGAAGTCGTTGTGCACCAGGTACACGCGATCGATTCTTCCCTGGCTGTACGAATCGAGCATGATCTTGATCGAACCGATCAGGTCGTTGACCTGCGGCCTGTCGCCGAGGTGCGTTGCCGTTCCGACCACGTTTCCGCCGAGCCGCCGGAAGAACTGCACCGCCTTGGCGCCGACCAGCGCCAGGTCGACCTCGACGTTCTCCTGCTTCCACTTCGACAGTTCGCGTATCACGGTCTTGAACATGTTGACGTTGAGGCCGCCGCACAGTCCCCTGTCGGTGGAAATGATGATGTAGCCGACGCGTCTCACCTCGCGCTCGACGAGGAACGGATGCTTGTAATCGGGATTGGCATGCGCGAGATGCCCGACGACGCGGCGAATTCGCTCGGCATAGGGCCGCGAAGCCGCCATCTGATTCTGCGCTTTGCGGATCTTGGATGCTGCAACCATTTCCATCGCACTGGTGATCTTCTGCATGTTCTTCACGCT
>DATICC010000360.1:0-11690 GCA_035457045.1 Woeseiaceae bacterium
AAACTTCAACGCGAGCACCCACACAAATTATCTGATTTTATTGTTAAAGAGCGATTTCGATTCAGGGGCAGTCTTGCCCTGTTTGATGCGACCCGCAGGACTTGCCGGGGGCCAAACAAGGTAAATGTCCACTGAATCAAAGCAGACCCACAATTATACAGGCGACGAGCGGCCAAACGAAAGCCCTCGTGTGCCTGTGTCTGATTTCTGGGAGTCCGGCTCAAGGGCACCGTCCCCCTGAGCGAGCGGGGCATTATAGCGGTCAATTCCCTCCGGTCAACATCTAAATTCAGATGGCTGCAACCCTTGCCGCACGGGCGTTACGGCGGGTATCCACAGTTCCCCGAGGCAGCGCTTTTTCTGCCGGTTTTCGTGCTTTAAATGCAGCACTTACTGATTGTTCGACCGTGGCCGACAGCCCGGGCAGCCGACTCCGGTGTGCCATCCCGCGGGCCTGGCCCGAGGAAAGCCTTCCGCCTGGGCCGCGCGAAATCCGGCCCCGGCTACGGCTTCGGGGGGATTCGACACCCCTGGACCGTGTCCCCGGCATCATCGAGACGCAAATGCGTCATGCCAGCATGACCCTCGCAAATTTTCGCTTGCCCACCTGGTATACGTGCCTCGAGCCCGCTGAAATTTCCAGGCCCCTGTCGTCAATGCGCTCGCCGTCCATTCGCACGGCGCCCTGTTGAATCAAACGGAATGCTTCTGAATTGCTGCTGACCAGTCCAGCTGCCTTGAGCAGACTCGCGATCCCAAGCTTGCCGCCCTTCGACTTCAGGTGAACCTCCGCAATATCGCCTGGCACCGCACCTTGCTGGAATCGCGCAATGAACTCCGCTTTCTCGCGTTCTGCCGCCGCACGATCATGGAATCTTGCGACGATTTCCTCGGCCAGCTCGAATTTCACGTCGCGCGGATTTCTGCCGTTCGCGACCTCCGTCCTGAGTCCTGAAATTTCCGGCAAGGGACGAAAGCTGAGCAGCTCGAAGTAGCGCCACATCAACTCATCCGATATAGACATGATCTTGCCGAACATCTCACCGGCTCGCTCCGTGATGCCGATGTAGTTTCCGAGCGACTTGGACATCTTGTTGACACCGTCCAGGCCTTCCAGCAGTGGCATGGTCACGACGATTTGCGGATCCATTCCGCTGTTCTGCTGCAATTGGCGGCCGACCAGCAAATTGAATTTCTGGTCCGTGCCACCGAGCTCTACGTCTGCCTTGAGCGCGATGGAGTCGTAACCCTGCACCAGCGGATAGAGAAACTCATGAATCGCGATCGGCTGCCCGCCGACGTATCTGCGGTTGAAGTCATCCCGTTCCAGCATCCGCGCGACGGTATGTTGCGCGGCCAGCCTGATCAGGCCGACGGCATCCATCTTCGACATCCAGGTCGAGTTGAATTCGACGCGCGTACGTGCCGGATCGAGAATCCGGAAAATCTGCGCTTCATATGTCCTGGCATTTTGTGCCACCTCCTCCTTGCTCAATGGAGGCCTGGTCGCATTCTTCCCGCTCGGATCACCGATCATCCCGGTGAAGTCCCCGATCAGAAACACGACGTCGTGGCCGTATTCCTGGAACTGCCGCATCTTGTTGATCAACACCGTGTGACCCAGGTGCAGATCGGGAGCCGTCGGATCGAAACCGGCCTTCACAACCAGAGGCCGGCCCAACCGGAGTTTCAGTTTCAGTCCGTCCGCCGGAAGTACCTCGTCAGTGCCCCGAGCCAACTCCAACAGTTGGTTGTCAATGCGTTTCATTGGTCTTCACGTTTCCCATGGCGGCGTCGTGCCACATTGCCCCGCGCAATGCATGTGATCTCGCAGCGAATTCGCGATGAACACAGGCGCTCATCACGGCTCGTTCGGCAAGCTTCTTTAAGATCATGAGTTATAACACTTTTCTTTGACGAACTCTGGATGCCACTGTACAGTAAGCGCTTCGAGCGATGCGCAGGAGCCTGACTTGAACCGCACGGTCAGCCCGTTACTTCACGACTATAAGCCGGCCAGCTACAGCAAGACCAAAAAGTCCAGACCGTTGCAGTGGTTCGCGGTCGGTCTGGGCATCCCGTTGCTGGGACTGGCGCTCGTATTGTGGGTCAAGAACGAAGCAAATGACTATCCTGACAGGAATGTTGCGGCTCAATCAACGACCGGCGCCGAACTGCATGCGGTTGGCGCCCACATTGCCGCTCCGGCGCTGGAACTGCTGACCGACGATCACGTTCCTGCTGGCTCCGATCACGAATTTCACCCCCCACTCTACCCGGCGCCGGTATCGTACGATTCGATACACCTCACCGTGCGTTCCGGCGACACGCTCGATCGGCTGTTTCGCAAGAATCAGCTGGATCTCGGAGATCTGGCGCAAATAACGAAGCTCCCCGAGGCCGGTCCGCGACTGCGAATGCTGCGACCTGGCGACGAACTGGAGATCAGGCACGAAAACGGCAAGCTCGTCGGGCTGTATAGAAAACTGGACCTGACGAGCGCGCTCGTCGTCAACAGGCATGACGAGGGATTCGCAGCGGAGATCGTCGACCGACCGATCGAACTCCAGCGACGCCGGGCGTATGGCCGAATCAATAGCTCATTGTTCGAAAGCGCGAATGCCGCCGGTTTGTCCGACAAGCTCATCATGAATCTCGCCGGGATATTCGCCTGGGACGTCGATTTTGTCCTCGACATCAGATCGGGTGACGACTACTACATCCTTTATGAGGAAATCTATCAGGACGGCAAATACGTGATGGACGGGGACATCATTGCCGCCGAGTTCAATAACAATGGCCGCACGTTTCAGGCGATCCGGTTTGCCGACAAGAGCGGGCGGTCCGACTACTACACACCCGAAGGCAGAAGCGTGCGCAAGGCATTCGTGCGGGCGCCAGTCGATTTCAGCCGGATCAGCTCAAGCTTCAATCCGCGCCGTCGCCATCCCGTGTTGAATACGATTCGTGCACACAAGGGTGTCGACTATGCTGCGCCCGCAGGGACGCCGATAAAGGCTGCTGGTGACGGCAAGGTCGTCTTTCGCGGCATCAACGGTGGTTACGGCAACGCCGTGATTCTGCAACATGGCGGCAATATAACGACCCTGTACGCGCACATGTCCAGGTTCTCGGGCAATGCGAAAATCGGACAGCGCGTCAGACAAGGCGATGTGATCGGATACGTTGGAAGTACGGGCCTGGCGACGGCGGCCCATTTGCATTACGAGTACCGCCTCAATGGCGTGCATCGCAACCCCAGGACCGTCGAGCTCCCGCAGGCTGATCCGATAAAAGAGGAGTACCGCGATGAGTTTCTCGCGGCCGTCGAACCCATCCTTGACGACCTGCTGCAGTACAAGAGCACCCAGATCGCCTCCGCTGCGCTTTAGTCCGGCCCGATGAAACCCGCCGACCGACTTTTTCTCGGGCTCATGTCCGGCACGAGCATGGACGGCATCGATGCCGCAATCGTGCGCTTCGGCGATCGCCATTGCGAGGTTTTGGCGGCCGACTGCTTCGCCTACCCCGACGTCCTGCGACAAAGCCTCATAAAGGTCCGGCAGGATCCGAGCAGTTGTGCGCTCGACAGCCTGGGACAGCTGGACCGCCAGGCTGGCGAGTGCTTTGCCGAAGCCGCCATGGGGCTACTGGCGAAGAACCGCATCGCTGCGGCGGACGTCGTTGCCATCGGCAGCCACGGTCAGACGCTGAGGCACCAGCCCCTGGCAGACCCGCCTTTCACTCTGCAGATCGGCGATCCCGGCGTCATTGCGGCACGTACCGGCATTCCGGTGGTCGCTGATTTCCGTCGGGGCGACATGGCTGTCGGCGGTCAGGGTGCGCCGCTTGCGCCGGCTTTCCACCAGTGGCTTTTCTGGGATGCTGGCAAGGATCGGGTCGTGCTCAATATTGGCGGAATCGCCAACGTCACGATCCTTCCGGCGCGCGGACCGGTGACGGGCTTCGACACCGGACCCGGTAACACCTTGCTGGACGCCTGGGTCAGGCGGCATCAGTATCGGGATTTCGACCCGGAGGGTAGCTGGGCATCACAAGGACTGGTATCCGGGGAATTGCTGTCCGCCCTGATGCGGGATCCCTACTTCGCGGCAGCACCGCCGAAAAGCACCGGCTTCGAATATTTCAATGTCCAATGGCTCGACAGCAGGATTGCAGCCTGCAAAGTCCGGCAAGCGGACCAGGATGTTCAGGCCACCCTTGCGGAACTGACCGTGCAAAGCATTGCCGATGCGATCATCCGGCATGCGCCAGGAACAACCCAGGTCTTTGTCTGCGGTGGCGGGTTTCACAACCGAGACCTGATGCAACGCCTCGGCGCGCGACTGAAGGGCATCACTTTCCAGTCCACATCGGCGCAGGGCCTGGATCCCGACTGGGTCGAGGCCGCAGCGTTTGCCTGGCTTGCCATGCGCCGCATCGCGGGCGAACCCGGCAACCTGCCCTCGGTCACCGGCGCATCGAGGCCCGTGTTGCTGGGCGGCATCTATGTTGCGTGATCGTCATCCGCGCGTCATCGGCCGATTGCTATAATTCGCAACCCGCCCAGTCAGGACCCAATGTGGACACCGCAACTACAAGGCCGGCCGACAGGTACATCAATCGCGAACTCAGCCTGCTCGAGTTCAATCGCCGGGTGCTCGCCCAGGCTGCCGACGCCACTTTGCCTGTCCTGGAAAGGCTGCGTTTTCTTTGCATCTCTTGCACGAACCTCGATGAATTCTTCGAAATACGGGTAGCGTCTTTCAAGCAATTGTTCGAGATCGACGCTCCGGCCCAGGGGCCCGATGAGCTGACCCCGGGGCAGATACTCGCCGAGGTGCGCAAGCAAACACTGGTGCTGATCCAGAGGCAATACCAGTTGCTGAATGATGAGCTTTTGCCGGCATTGGCAAGCGAGCGGATAGTCTTCCCTTCGCGTGATAAATGGAACAGGGACCAGAAACTGTGGCTGAAACAGTTTTTTCAGAATGAAATTGTCCCGGTCCTTACGCCGCTGACGCTGGACCCGTCCCGGCCTTTCCCACGCACGCTCAACAAGAGTTTGAATTTCATCGTCAGGCTGAAAGGCAAAGACGCTTTCGGTCGCGATCGTGACCGTGCAATCGTACAGGCGCCTCGGTCACTGCCACGAGTCATACGAATGCCAGAAGAGTTCGGCAGCGAAGGCGCGATTGATTTCGTGTTTCTCTCGTCGATCATCCACGAGCATGTCGACGAACTGTTCCCGGGGATGACCGTGGATGGCTGCTACCAGTTCCGGGCAACGCGAAACAGCAACCTCTATGTGGACGACGAAGAGGTGCAGGACCTGGTCCGGTCACTCGAGGGCCAGCTTGCAGCCAGCCGCTACGGCGCGGCGGTGCGCCTCGAAGTCAGCGCAGATTGCCCGGACGACCTTTGCGATTTCCTGCTCGACCATTTCGCGCTGACGCGCGACGACCTTTTCACCGTGAACGGCCCGGTCAACCTGAACCGGCTGGCTGCCGTTTGCGACATGGCAGGCCGGCCGGATCTCTGTTTCCCGCCATTCACGCCCGGCCTGCCGAAATCGCTGCGAACAGACGAGGACATCTTCACCGTCATCAGCCGAAACAACGTGTTGTTGCATCACCCATACCAGTCGTTCCTGCCGGTAGTCGATTTCATCGCTGCAGCCGCAGCGGATACACAGGTTCTTGCAATCAAGCAAACCTTGTATCGAACCGGCGCTGACTCGCCGATTGTGAATCACCTCGTCAAGGCGGCGCGCGCCGGGAAAGAGGTAACTGTCATCGTCGAACTGATGGCGCGCTTCGATGAAGCGGCAAACATCTCGCTGGCGAACAGGCTTCAGGAAGCCGGCGCGCACGTCGTCTATGGCCTGGTCGGGTTCAAGGCACACGCCAAGATGTCGATGGTCGTGCGACGCGAGCACGGCGGTATCAAGCGATATGTCCACCTGGGCACCGGCAATTATCACCCGGGCACGGCTCGTCTTTATACCGACTACGGTTACTTCAGCTCCAGCCGCAAGCTCGGCGAGGACGTGCACAAGGTATTCCTGCAGCTCACGAGCATGACCGCTGCAGAGAATCTGGACCGGCTGCTTACCGCACCGTTTGCGTTGTTCGACGCCTTGAAAGGAAAGATCGAGCGCGAAATCACGCATGCGGAGTCCGGCAGCGAGGCGCGCATAATCGCCAAGATCAATGCGCTGATAGAACCGCAGATCATTGATGCCCTGTATCGCGCATCTTCAGCCGGTGTACAGATCGACCTCATCGTTCGCGGCATGTGCTCGCTTCGGCCCGGCGTTCCCGGCCTGTCCGATAATATCCGCGTGCGCTCCATCGTTGGCCGGTTTCTTGAACACTCACGTATCTACTACTTCCGTAACGGTGGTGACGAGGAGTACTTCTGCTCGAGCGCAGACTGGATGGAGCGGAATTTCTTTCATCGGACCGAGGTATGCTTCCCGATTCGCCAGCGCCCGCTCAAGGAACGATTGAAAGCTGACCTGGAGCTGTTCCTTGCCGATAACTGCCAGGCCTGGAAACTGCTGCCTGACGGCAGCTATGAGAAAATTGCATCGGGCGACGACCCGTCGATATCGGCGCAGTCCGCTTTTCTGCGGCAGCTTGCGACGTCGACCTAGTCGGCCCGCAGGCGGACGTTGACGCTTTCGAGGTAGATCCTTTCGCGGTCGAGGTCCGCGACGGTCAACGGATTCGAAGCCAGCCAGCCGGCAGGAAAATGCAGCTGCAGCGCAGCGCCCTCCACCACGAGCCTGACTTCGGGTAACGGCTTGCTACTACGGCTTCGATTCAGCAGCACCGCAACGCGTAACAGTACCATCTGGCGCAATGCCGACTGATGCCAGGCCTTGGGCAATGCCTGGCACCGGTCCAGGCTGATTACCTGCCGCTGGTTTGCAATGAGAAATGCAAGCAACTTCTGTTCGGCCCGCGGGAATCCGGGCATGTCTGCATTCTCGACGATGTAGGCACCGTGCTTCTGGAATCCACTGTGCGAGATATCCAGCCCGATCTCGTGCAATGCTGCCGCCCATCCGAGTATGTCGGAGGCCAGCGTGGAAGTCAGTTGCCAGTCCTTCCTGCATTGCTCCAGCAGCATCGCCGCAGTGTCCGTAACCCGCTGAGCCTGATTGGCGTCGACATTGAATCGCCTGGCCATCGCACGAATGCTCCTCTCGCGCGCATCCTCGTGCTGCAATCTTCCGAGGTAGTCGTAAAGGAGGCCTTCGCGCAGCGCGCCATCCGAGATCTGGAGCTTCCTGATGCGCAATTCCCGCAGCAACTCCGCAAGAATTGCGAGGCCTCCGGGCCATACCTGTGCGCGCCGGTCCGGCAGACCGGGCAGGACCACCTGATCGACATGCGTGAATTGCAGGACCCGCTCGATCAGCGTCTCGACGGCTTCCGGCGTCAAATCGTGCGATTCGACGATTCCAAGCTCTCGGGCAACAGCTTCTGTCGCAAGGATCGTTCCGGACGTGCCGACCACTTGCGCGTCGGACCGGTCACGGAAGTAGGCTTTGACGGGCCGCAATTTCAGCCGTATCGCGAGTCGCGCTTTGTCGAAAGAGCTGCGATTGATCCGGCCTTCAGGGAAATAAGTCTCGGTCATTACAACACAACCCATGTGCAGGCTCTCCAGCGCTTTCGGCTCGGTGCCCTCGCCCAGTATCAACTCCGTACTGCCGCCGCCGATATCCATTACGAGGCGCGCTCCGGGGTTCGGCGGCAGGCTGTGCGATACGCCTTTGTAGATCAGGCGCGCTTCCTCTCGTCCCGAAATGACTTCAATCGGGTGCCCAAGTGCTTTCTCCGCCTCCTCGCGAAACGCCTCGCCATCGCGGGCTCGCCGCAAGGTGCTGGTGCCTGCCGCCCTGACCCGCGATGCATGCATGTCGCGCAGCCGTTCGCCGAATCGCGACAGGCACTCGAGCGCGCGCTGCCGGGCGGCCGGGCTGAGATCGCCGTTTCGTGTCAGCCCCTCCGACAGCCTTACGGTTTCCCGCAAGCGGTCGATGATCGTGAGCTGCCCGAAGCGCAGTTCGCCGACAATCATGTGAAAGCTGTTGGATCCGAGATCGACGGCGGCGATGACTTCAGGGGCCGACGTGCTTTCGGGCGGCGCGGTCAGGGCATCGGGTGACGCGGCGCTAATGGTGACTACCCCGCCGCTTGCTCTCTCGGGATTCGAATGTCAGACGGTGAATGATGACCCGCAACCACAAGTCGTTGCTGCATTGGGGTTGCGTATGACGAATTGTGCGCCTTGCAGGTCTTCCTTGTAGTCGATCTCCGCACCCATCAGGTACTGGACGCTCATAGGGTCGACGACGAGCGTGACTCCGTGATTGACGACACTGCTGTCACCTTCTTCTTTCTTCTCGTCAAAGGTGAAACCGTACTGGAACCCGGAACAGCCGCCGCCCGAGACAAACACCCTGAGCATCAGGGCCGGGTTGTCTTCCTCCTGGATCAGCTCATGTACCTTTTTTGCCGCCGCGTCGGTAAAAATGAGCGGCGCCGGCGCTGCCGCCGACCCGATCACGGGCGTCTCATTCTGTGTTGTTGCCATAATTCCGGTACCTCAGGATCCGGCCCCGATCTTGGTCGGCGGCCGCAGGCTTCGGGTCGTCTGTTCGAGCAAGGGCACCTGCCCTTCAGGCTGGTGGACCAGCTTGCCGTTGATTTCGGCACCGATAGCCATTTCGATCAGATTGTAATACACATTGCCTATGACGCGCGCCGTCGGCCCGAGTTCAACACGCCGGCTGGCTACGACATCGCCCCTGACTATGCCATTCAGTACCACATACGGGACCTTTACGCCGCCCTCGACGTTGCCGTCCTCCGAAATACTCAGAGCCGAATTTCCATCCAGATCGGCGCTGACACTGCCATTGACGGTTCCGTCAATGTGGCAGCCACCACTGAAAAACAAGTCGCCATTGATCGATGAATTCGCACCGACCAGGGTGTCGACGATGCTGTGCCTGCGATTTTTGCGCCCAAACATGCATATCTCCTTAAACGGACTGCCAGGGAAAGCTTTGCTTCACACTGGCAATCGATTTGGTTTTCGACTTTACCTCGATGTTTATCCGTTCAGGCGTAAAGCCCTTCGGCAATAGCAGCTGACGATCAAAATTCTGAAAATACCGGAATGAAAACGGCCAGCCGCGGTCGGCATCCGGCGGCAGGAGTTGCTCCAGCGTATAGGTGACCGCGGCACCGTCCTGCGCACCCTCAAGTCTGAAATCGACTTCACCGTTGACGCTTCGATCGTGCTGCATGACCTGGACCAGCACCAGTTTGACGTTATATTCCCCGTCATCCTGCCCTTTGCTCAGTTTCAGGTCCTGTATCCTCAAACCGCGACCACCATCGGCCGGCGAAATGATACCGCGATAAAATTCGATAGCGTCGCGTTGCTCCTGGATCTTGCGCTGCAATTGAGTAAGGTTGGCCTCAACATCCTTGTAGGCCGCCTTGTCGATCTCACTATGCGTCTTCAGCAGCGCGACTTCCTCTTTCAATGCAACAATCGTGTCCTCGAGTTCGTCGATGCGGTTAGCCGCGATGCGCTGATCCGCGGCTGCCTCGATCACGTTGTAGTCCGCCCGGATACGGCCGAACTCGAAACTGAGGTAACCGCTGACAACGACCGCGATTGCAATGCCGGCCAGCAGTGCCAGCGCACGCAGGCCGCCGCCTGAGATGAATTGTCCTTTGAAAGTCACTCGGAAATCAGACTCTTGGGGCTGAATTATCATTATGTTACGCGGTGGCCGCTGCAAACAGAAGTGCGACAGGTCACGGAATTGGTTATAAGTCGGCGGACTTGGCAGCGAAATGCCGCACCTGCAGGACGTCGGAGACTATGGAAATGCAGTTGTCGGAGATGTATTTGTGGTTGAAAGCCCTGCACCTCGCGTTCATGGTGACGTGGTTTGCCGGTCTGTTCTACCTGCCCCGGCTGTTCATATATCACGCGCAGGCGGAATCTCCGACGGACCATCAACGCTTTACTGTCATGGAGCGACGACTGTTCATCATCATGACCATCGGGGCCGGGCTTACCGCGCTGTTCGGCGGCCTGATGCTCCATGCCAATCCCGGTTTGTTACAAACGGGATGGTTTCGCAGCAAACTTGTGATCCTGGTCGCCATGCTGGTTTATCACTATCGCTGCTGGCGCTGGATACGGGTGCTCGGCGAGGGGCCGATTGCGACCAGCACGCGCTGGTTGCGATGGTTCAACGAGATTCCGGCGGTTTTTCTGCTGGTGGTGATTTTGCTGGCGGTGCTCAAGCCTTTCTAGAAGCTCGCTGCATGAGGGTCTTCCAGCCCATTTCAACAGCCTGCCGTGCGCTCAGTCCTATTCCGGTCGGGGCCGGTCGTGTCCATCCCTCGCGATGTCCTTTGCAAACATTGCCGTCCATCGTTTCGGCCACCAGCGTGGCTGCGGGGGCAAGCCATCCGGGTACAGGTGATGTCCCAGCTCGTGCAATGCCCGCACGTAGACCCGCCGCTTGAAATAGATCACTTCGTTGACGGGACGCCAGAACTCTACCCAGCGCCAACGATCGAACTCCGGCTCGTTGCTGCTGTCGAGGCGCACACGCGCCTCATCACCAGTGAATCTCAGGATGAACCAGCGCTGTTTCTGGCCTATGCACAATGGCGTGGAACCACGCCGCACGTACTTTTCGGGCAACCGGTATTTGAGCCAATTCCTGGTCGAGCCCAGCACTTCGACGTCCGACGCACTGAGGCCTACCTCCTCGTGCAGCTCCCGGTACATCGCCTGTTCCGCGGATTCGCCGTCCAGCATTCCTCCCTGGGGGAACTGCCAGCCCTTGTTGCCCACCCTTCCGGCCAGCAGCAGCTTGCCTGCATCATTTGCCAGAATGATCCCGACGTTTTCGCGAAATCCCTCGTTGTCGATTCGATCCCTGAGCATATGCGTTTTGATTTTGCACGAATATTGGGTAGTGTCCAGTGGCCCGCGACCAGCGATGTAACGAGGCGGACGGTACCGGAGTACGCAGGTTGTATGTAAAACGCCAGGCTAGCCTGATTGCAGTGCTGCTGTTGATCGCATTGCTGTCCATATTCTTTGCGTTGCTGACGGGCAGCGCCGCAGTCGGCTGGCACGCAGTCGTCGATGCGCTTGCCGGTAATGCAACCGGAAACATACATACGCTGATAATCGAACTTCGACTGCCACGGGCACTCAGCGCATTCGCCGTTGGTGGTCTCCTTGCCATTGCGGGCGTGCTGATGCAGGTACTCCTGAGGAACCCGTTGGCAGAGCCTTACATTCTTGGCAGCTCGGGCGGAGCAGCGGCTGGCGCTCTGCTCGCCATCATTGCCGGTCTGGGCGCCGCCATGGTCGACCTTGCTGCCTTTGCCGGCGCAATGGCCGCAACCCTGGTGGTTTTTTCTGTCGCACATGGCAGCGGCAGCTGGACGCCAGCGAGGTTGTTACTCACCGGTGTGGTCCTGGCGGCAGGCTTCAGCGCCGCAACGACCTTGCTGCTTGCACTGACACCGGACAAGAATCTGCGCGGCATGTTGTTCTGGTTGATGGGTGACTTGAGTTTCGCCTATCAACCCGGGCGGCTGCTCTGGTTGCTGGCCGGCAGCACGTTA
>DATICC010000361.1:0-2031 GCA_035457045.1 Woeseiaceae bacterium
GATACGGCAAGGATCCCGGCCTGCTGGCTCGCTGGAACGGCATCGAGGATCCGTCGCGCATCTACCCGGGGCAGGTGATCCGGCTGACCGCACCTCCGGGTATGTCGGGCGCGGCTGCCGCGCCGTCAGCTTCGTCGTCGAGGACTCCGTCACAAACCGGCACGCGCCGCGAATTACCACCCATCCCCACGCAGCCACCGCCGAACTGGGCCTGGCCGGTCACCGGCCAGGTCGTTGTCGAATTCGGCGATCGACCCGGCACCGGCACCGGGCTGCTGATCGGCGGGCGCCTTGGCGATCCGATACAGGCAGCGGCACCGGGGCGTGTGGTCTACGCAGGCGACGGCCTGATCGGTTACGGCAAGCTCATCATTCTCAAACACAACGACACCTACCTCAGTGCCTACGGCCACAATGCGTCGCTGCTGGTCCGGGAAGGTGAGACCATCGCCAGGGGACAACGGATCGCGACCATGGGCGAGGGGCCGGGCCGCGAACCGCGGCTGCATTTCGAAATCCGGAAAAACGGCGAACCGGTCAACCCGCGACAGTATTTGCCCGCACGCTAGCAGGCTGTTGAAAAACACCTGCTAAGGCAAGACACGGATGTCTCGCTCGGCGGTCAAGCACACAAGTGCCGGACTCGCGACGTTGAAAAAGGGCAGGACAGCCCTGCAGTCCCACATTGAGCACAGGACAGTCACCGCGAAAAAGGTGCCGGGTTTATTTAGCGACTAAGCAGGGCACGGCAGGCGAGGGGAGGCCTGTGACGGGATGGCTCCCTGCGGTCCGCGTAATTCCCGTCACAGGCCTCCCCCCGACTGCCGTGCTGAAACAGCGCGACCAGGGTTTCGACCGGAGCACGCACTGTCCTGTACTCAAAGTGGGACTGCAGGGCTGTCCTGCCCTTTTCAACAACCTGCCAGTTCCGCCGGCGTGCCGATCCCGGTTCGCAGGATTGTTTACGCGCGGTCAGCGGATTTTGATGACCGCGGCGAGCCGGCGTGCGTCGCTCAGCAGGATGTTGTAGGTGCGGCAGGCGGCCGGCGTATCCATGGTCTCCAGTCCTATACCGCGGCGCGCCAGCGCGAATACCAGGTCACGCGGTGCAAAGACAGGTTGCCAGCCGGTACCGAGAATAATCAGTTCCGGGTTGCCACTGAGCAGCGGTTGCAGATGTACTTCGCGAAGGCTTGCAAGATCCGGCAGGTCGAAAGTCCCGACCACGCCATCGGCGCTGACAAAGACATCCGTATCGAAAGTCCGGTCAGCGAAATGAATCAGCCCGGGCTCAACCTTCCGGATCGACAATGCCGATATCTGGTCCCTGCTGAATTTCATGCGCGAAATCGATTGAAGGCGGTGATGCGTCTGCGAATTGCGGCAGTTACCATAGAAAAAAACCGGGGTGTACCGAGTTTGCGTCAGAGTCCGCCAGAACGCCATACGATAATCGTCATTCCGGAGGGCGCCGCGACGGCGGACGCGCAGTTGCATGGGCATCGCTGGATGTGCCGCGGTGTGTGGTCGCGCAGCCCTCATGGTAACGACGCGTTCCACGCAGTGCTCGAGGAACTCGGAGCGCCGATACCCGCACAGGGCCTTGCAGCATTGCGCTGGTGGGGGCAGACGGGTGCGCGACCGGCCGGCTGGGTTAGCGCGGCCGATCCGGTGTACCTGGAAGCCAGGCTGGATCACCTGCGATTGCACCCGCTGGACGAGACTTTGCTGGGCCGCGACGAGCGTGAGGAACTTTTCGCTTACCTGCAGGCACAGCTCGGCGATGCCGGACGCCGTTTCGCACTGGTCGGCGGACTCGGTTACCTGCTGGCGGAGCGTGCGTTTTCCACCGCAGCCTGTGCGGCCGACGGCGTGGAGTCCGCCGAACCCCAGGCTTATCTGCCGCCAGCCGGTGCTTCTGCGGAACACGACCGCCTGGTCGGCGAGCTGCAATTGCTGTTGCACGAGGCGCCGATGAATCGACGCCGCGAGGAACAGGGATACGTACCGGTCAATTCAATCTGGTTCTGG
>DATICC010000362.1:0-10959 GCA_035457045.1 Woeseiaceae bacterium
CCGGCGGGAATCGGCCCTGCGGGTGGCACGGTCAACGGACCGGCCGGATCCTCGATCGTCGTGCCGGCGAATGCGCTTGCCGCAAATACGGCCATCGCCATAGCCCAGTCGAGCGCCGGCGCGCCGGCGTTACCGGCAGAACTCGAGCCCGCCGGCGATATGTTTGCCATCACGCCGCACGGCACGGCGTTTGCCGTTGCTGCGACAGTCACCGTTCCCTTCGACCCGGCGGATGTGCCGCCAGGCCGCACCGTGCAGCTCATGAAGACCAACGCTGCGCAGAATGGCTGGGAGTCGGTCGCTTCGACAACGTCGGGAAATAATCTGTCCGCACAGACCAGCAGCCTGTCGTGGTGGCTGGCCGCACTCGTAGCAATCGGACCGACAATTACGACCGAGCCAGCCGATGTCACCGTTGATGTCGGCCAGAGTGCAACCTTCGAGGTGGTTGCCGAGGCCAATGGCGCAGTGCTCGGTTTCCAATGGAAGCGGAATGACGTCGATATTCCCGGTGCTACGGGGGCGAGTTACACACTGCCGGGCACGACCATCGACGATGATGGTGACAGGTTTTCGGTCCTGGTAAGCAATGCCATCGGTTCCGTACTCAGTCGCGAGGCCCTGCTGACAGTCGAGTCCGATGTGCCGACTGGCTGGACACAGATCGGGGGCGACGTGAAACCGGTCGCCGATACGAGCAGGGCACTGGTGCGCTACCCGTCCGTGGCCGTGCATACCGACGGGACCATCTACGTTGCCTATGCGGTGCACAGCTCTGTTACCCCCAGCCTCCAGGGCTTCCTGCGCGTGAGCACCTGGGATCCCGTCGCGGAAACGTGGAATCCTGTCGGCGGCGACCTGAACATCGGTGCTTTTACTGACTGGGCGCCAGCTTGGCCAGCGATTCGCGTGGCCAGCGACGGCACGCCGGTAGTCGCGTGGCTCAATCGCTGGCTGGTCGCAGGGAACCCAAATTTCGTAAATGAAATCGTCGTACAACGGTGGGACGGCTCCACCTGGGCCCGCATAGGCGGAGCGCCGAGCGGTGTCTCCGGCGGCGCCCTGCGAGCAAGTGCACCCGTTCTTGCCCTGGATACCGCGGACCAACCCCACGTCGCCTTCTCGGAAGGCACGTGCAACGTGTACAGGATGTGGGACGGCAGCGCATGGGCGCCGGACGCGCAAAGGGCCTGCGCGGCATCGAACCAGTCCGGGCTGGCTTTCGCACTCAACGGCAACGACACGGCCCTGGTCGCTGGCTCACCGCCACCGCCACCGCCACAGGTCGATCCCAACTGCGTGCAGGACCCGCAGGCTCAGCCTCCGGTAATTTGTGCACTTACCGAACTCCGGAACTGGATCTCGGTACGCTTTCGAGGCACGCAGGACGGCGGCTTCTTCAGTTCGCAACTCGGCGGCCGCCCGGTCAACACGACAAGGGCCGATACCATCGGTACAGCAGGACTGGCAGTCGATGAATTCAATCAGCCTGTTCTCGCGTTCGTAAGCAGCGATTTCAGCAATCCCAACAACGTGACATTGACCGCGTGGCGGAATATGAACAATGTCTGGAATGCGCTCGGAGGCGATCTGTTTGGCGCAGATGCATTGTTCTCCGTAATGCCATACCTGAGCGTCGAACACGTGTCGGGCAAGCCGCTGGTCGCCTGGCTCAGTGGAACGCCGGCATCGGCCGGACCTCCGGCAATGCCCGAGGTGGGCAGGATCGCTGGCCGGACCTGGGACGGACTGGCGTGGCAGGACCTGCCGACACCGCACGATGCGGCGACCAACATAGGCCATTTCGGATTCGGCGTTTCGCCGCAGGATGGCACGCTGCATGTGGCGTTCACGGAGCGGCTCGCTCCGACCATACAGAACCCGAATCCCGACTCGTCCCGAGGCATGGCGCTGTACGTGCGCCGCTGCGACGCCGGGTGCAACTGACGAGGTCACGGCACAACCTGCGGCACAGATCCGTCGCCTGCGATGCAGACTCCTACAATGCCAACAGCAGGATTGCAGGAGCCTGCACTGCAGGCGACGCGGAGTCTGAACCTGGCGCGGTTCCTGTCATCGCGCCGTTTGCATTGCAGAAGACTGAGGCATCGGCGGGATAACGGCGCAGATTTCATCTAGACTGGGGCCTGATTTCCGAATTCTCGGAATCAGCATTGTCCAGGTGAAATATGCGCAGAATACTTGCACTCATGCTCGCGGTATCAATGTCGATCCTCGCTGGCTGTGAGCGGGAGGCGCCGCAAGATGGCCTGAGTACTCCGATTGATGCCGATGACATTGCCGGCGTCGTGCGCAGCAATGCGGGTGTCGAGGCCGGTGTCTGGGTCATCGCTGAAACGAATTCTCTCGGAACCCGCTTTGCGCGGATCGTGGTCACCGACGACCTCGGCCGCTACGTCGTGCCGGATCTGCCCGAGGCCGAGTATCAGTTGTGGGTGCGAGGTTACGGGCTGGAGGACTCGGCAAAAGTGCCCGCAGCACCGGGGGACCGCATCGACCTCATCGCGACCGTCGCTGCCGATGCGGCCACGGCCGCAAGCGTTTATCCCGCCGCGTACTGGTACGCCATGCTGGATTTGCCGAGCGCCGACGAAGTCGCGGAAATCCCCGGCGGCATGAACAATTACCTGATGTGGATCAAGAACATGGGCTGCGTCGGCTGTCACCAGATGGGACAGGCTTCGACGCGGACCATACCGCCGGCGCTGGCCGCCATCGACGACTCCGAGCGCGCCTGGGCGCGGCGCATATCCTCAGGGCAGGCCGGCAACAACATGATCCGGCTGGCGGCAGAGCTGCTGAAGGGCGTGCCCGTCAAATACTTCGCGGACTGGACCGACCGCATTGCCGCCGGCGAGCTGCCGGCCAACCATCCGGAAAGACCGGCAGGCAAGGAGCGTAACGTCGTGGCGACGGTACGCGACTGGGCGAACGAGAAGGTCTACATGCACGACCTGTCCGGAACCGACCGGCGCAATCCCACTGTCAATCCCTACGGACCGCTGTTCGGTGCGCCGGAACTCAGCACCGACGACATGCCGATACTGAATCCCGTGACCAACACCGCAGCCGTCTTTCATGTGCCGGTACGCGACGAAGACACTCCGACGACGGCAAATGATCCAGTCATTGCGCCCTCGCCGTACTGGGGCGAGGAAGTGATCTGGGACAGCAAGTCGAACATACACAACCCGATGCTGGACCAGGACCGGCGCATCTGGCTCACGGCGCGAATTCGTGCACCGGGGAATCCCGATTTCTGCCGCAAGGGCTCGGGGCACCCCTCCGCGGAGCTTTTCCCGATGGAGCAGGCATCGCGGCACCTTGCAATGATCGATCCGGTCAGCCTGGAATACACCTTTGTCGACACCTGTTTCAGCACGCATCACCTGCAATTTGCCTACGACGATGACAACACGCTGTGGACCAGCGGCGATCGGAACGTGGTCGGCTGGCTCAATACGACCCGGTTCCTGGAAACGGGGGACGCGGCCGCCTCGCAGGGCTGGGCACCGGTGATCCTGGATACCAACGGCAACGGCAAACAGGATGCCTGGACCGAACCGGGCGAGGAACCGGATGCAAAGCTCGACATGCGCGTACCCAAGGGTTTCTACGCGGTGATGCCGAGCCCGATTGACGACTCGGTCTGGGGCTCGAATGCGTTTTCCTACCCGGGTTCGATCGTGCGCATGGTGCCGGGCGACAACCCGCCGCTCACGACCCTGTCGGAACTGTATGAACCGCCGCTGCCGGGTTTCGGTGTGCGCGGTGCGGACATCGATGGCAACGGCGTCATCTGGGTGTCTCTCGGCAGCGGTCATCTGGGCGAGTTCGATCGCAGGAAGTGCAAGGGGCCGCTGAACGGGCCGACCGCGACCGGGCAGCATTGCCCCGAGGGTTGGACTCTTCACGACCTTCCCGGTCCGGCGTTCAGGGAATTGCCCGGCTTCAGTGTCGAATCGAGTTACTACACCTGGGTGGACCAGCACAACACATTGGGCCTCGGCCTGAACGTGCCCATTGCTACCGGAAACCTGTTCGACGGCGTGCACGCACTCGTCGATGGCAAGTTCGTGACCTTACGTATCCCGTACCCGATGGGTTTCTACACCAAAGGGTTCGAGGGCCGCATCGACGATGCCGATGCCGGTTGGAAAGGCCGCGGCATCTGGGTGCCGAGCGGTGATCGCACGCCTTGGCTGATGGAAGGCGGCAAAGGCACGAAACCGCTGGTCGTGCATTTCCAAATGCGCCCGGATCCGCTGGCGCACTGACCGTGCCACAGGCAATGCGGGACTTCGCACTCGAGGTGCATTTCTCGAAGTGGGAGTTCAAGGCGCGTTACAACCTGACCGGCTCGGACGCGGAAAGCCGGACGATTGCGGATCTTTTATCGCTTGCATCCGATGAGGATCGGCACGCATTCGAGAACCTGCATCTCGGTTACACCGAAACTTTCGGTTCGCCGGCGTTGCGGCAAGCGATCGCTGAAACTTATGAGTCACTGAGTGCGGACGACATCCTGTGTTTCGCCGGTGCCGGTGAAGGTATTTTCGTCGCCATGCAGGTCTTGCTGAAACCCGGCGACCACGCGATCGTGCTGACACCGAACTACCAGTCGGCCGAAACCGTGCCATTGTCGATCTGTGACGTGAGCGGTGTGGCACTCGATGCTAGCCGGAGCTGGGCGCTCGACCTGAATCGTCTGTGCAATGCCATCCGGCCGAACACACGACTGGTTTCGATCAACTTTCCGAACAATCCGACCGGTGCGATCCCCTCGCAGGACACCATGAACGAGCTGGTGGAACTGTGCCGCAAGAGAGGCTTGTGGCTGTTCAGTGACGAGGTCTACAGGGGAATCGAGACGGATGCCTCGCGGCGCGTACGACAGATCGCCGATGGCTACGAGAAAGGCCTGTCACTAAATGTAATGTCCAAGGCCTACGGGTTGCCGGGCCTGCGCATAGGCTGGATCGCCTGTCGCGACCGCGAACTGCTCGTGCGCATGGAGCGGCGCAAGCACTATCTTTCCATCTGCAATTCCGCACCGTCGGAGGTGCTGGCGCGCATCGCCCTCAAAGCCCGCGACAGGATCATCGAACGCAACCTGGCGTTGATCCGCCAGAACGTCGTGGTTGCGCAGAGGTTTTTCGCCAGGTATCCCGCGCTGTTCGATTTCGCTCCACCGGATGGCGGCTGCGTTTGCTTCGTGCGCTACAAGGGTGCGGACGGCGTCGAGGAATTCACGCGGCGGTTGGTGGAGGAAGCCGGCGTGCTGCTGTTGCCCTCCACTGTGTATCGCTCGGAGATCGGCAAAGTGCCGGAGAATTACTTTCGCCTCGGCCTCGGCCGCACTCTGGTGCCCGCAGCATTCGACGCCATGGACGCCTGGATTCAGAAGTGGCAGTTGTAGGAACGAGCACTGGTCACGATAGACCCGGTTGACGGCACCACGGCGGCATGCCTTTCTCGCTCGGAAAAAATTCTTACTCGCTCGAAAGGCATACCGCCGCGGCGCCGTCAAGCGATTCCTGCTCCGGGCCGCTAACCGTTGCGGTAGATGTAGCTGTACGCGTTGATCGCCGGCACACCGCCGAGGTGCGCATAAAGCACTTTCGAGCCGGCAGGAAAATAGCCCTTCCTGACAAGGTCGATCATGCCCTGCATCGATTTTCCCTCGTATACGGGATCGGTCATCATGCCCTCGAGCCGTGCGCAAAGTCGGATGGCCTCGTTGGTCTCGTCTGAGGGCACGCCGTAAACCGGATACGCATAGTCTCGAATCAGCACGACGTCGTCGGCAGTAATTTTCTGGCCAAGCTTCACCAATGCCGCTGTCTTTTGCGCGATGTCCAGCACCTGGGCATGCGTCTTGTCCGGCGTGCCGGAAGCATCTATGCCGATGACATTCCTCGCACGGCCGTCCCTCTCGAAGCCGACCACCATGCCGGCATGCGTCGATCCGGTTACGCTGCACACCACGATGTAATCGAAATGGAAACCAAGTTCGGCCTCCTGTGCGCGCAGCTCCTCGGCGAAACCGACGAAGCCCAGCCCGCCGAATTTGTGTACCGACGCGCCGGCCGGAATAGGGTAGGGCACGCCGCCGCGATCCTTGACGTCCTCGAGTGCATTCTCCCAGGACTCGCGTATGCCAATGTCGAAGCCGGCATCGACCAGCTCGACTTCGGCGCCCATCACGCGTGACATGAGGATGTTGCCGACCCGGTCGTAGACTGCGTCCTGGAAGGGCACCCAGCTTTCCTGCACCAGCCGGCACTTCATGCCGATTTTCGCCGCGACCGCGGCAACCTGCCGCGTGTGATTCGATTGCACACCACCGATGGTAACCAGCGTGTCCGCGCCGGCTGCGATGGCGTCAGGGATGATGTACTCCAGTTTGCGGATCTTGTTGCCGCCGAAGGCAAGACCGGAATTGCAGTCCTCACGTTTGGCGTAGAGTTCGACAGCACCGCCGAGGTGGGCGGAAAGGCGCGGCAGTTTCTCGATCGGCGTCGGCCCGAAGGTCAGGGGATAGCGCTCGAATTCTTGCAACATGATGGTCACCGGGAGGAGGCACTTCGGCGAAAGTGTACCGATTTGCACGAATAGCTGACATCGCTCCGGCCGCGGCGCGGGCGACGCCCGGGGAGCTAATTCATTGTCACAGCACGGGGAAGCGTTAACGTATGCGCGGGTGCTGACGCCCCGCACGAATTGGTGGGCCCGCCTGGACTCGAACCAGGGACCAAGAGATTATGAGTCTCCTGCTCTAACCAACTGAGCTACAGGCCCACGCTTTTCGTGAATACGCGCGGGGGCGGGCACGATTCTAGTCGCTAATCGTCTACCAGGAAACTTCGCAACTGGTCCGAACGCGTCGGGTGCCGCAGTTTACGCAATGCCTTGGCTTCGATCTGCCGGATTCGTTCCCGGGTCACGTCGAACTGCTTGCCGACTTCTTCCAGCGTGTGGTCGGTGTTCATGTCGATGCCGAAGCGCATGCGCAATACCTTTGCTTCCCGCGGCGTCAGCCCTGCGAGGACGGCATGGGTCGTCTCTTTCAGGCCTTCAGAGGTCGCGGAATCGACCGGTGAATGCACGGTCTGGTCTTCGATGAAGTCGCCGAGGTGCGAGTCTTCGTCATCGCCAATCGGGGTCTCCATCGAGATCGGTTCCTTGGCAATCTTCAGAACCTTGCGTACCTTGTCTTCGGGCATTTCCATGCGTTCGGCAAGCTCGTCCGGCAGCGGCTCGCGACCCATTTCCTGCAACATCTGCCGCGAAATGCGATTCAGCTTGTTGATCGTTTCGATCATATGTACCGGTATACGAATCGTACGGGCCTGGTCGGCGATCGAGCGGGTGATGGCCTGCCGGATCCACCAGGTCGCGTAGGTCGAGAACTTGTACCCGCGGCGGTATTCGAACTTGTCGACGGCCTTCATCAGGCCGATGTTGCCCTCCTGAATCAGGTCGAGGAACTGAAGTCCGCGATTGGTGTATTTCTTGGCGATCGAAATGACCAGTCGCAGGTTCGCCTCGACCATCTCCTTTTTCGCCCGGCGCGCTTTCGCTTCGCCAATCGACATCTGGCGATTGATCTCCTTGATCTCGGCAATTTTGAGATTGGTCAGCGTCTCTACGGCCAGCAATTTCCGCTGCGCCCGCAGCACGTCATCCTTGAGCTTGGCAAGCAACGACGAATGCTTGCGCTTCGCACGAATATGCTTGTCGATCCAGGTCAGGTCGGTTTCGCACTTCGGAAAACTTGCCAGGAAGTCCTTTCGAGGCATCCCCGCATCGCGGACACAGATCTGCATGACCTGCCTTTCCTGCGCGCGAATGACAGCGATCGAGTCGCGCAGGTTTCGCACCAGCACATCGAACAGTTTGGGCGCGAGTTTCAGCTCCATTACCTGATCGGCCAGTTCCTTTTGCACCTTGATCGTCTTGCTGTTCTTGACACCGTACTTCTCCAGTGCCGTCAGGGACTTGCCGAACAGCTTGCTGATGGCTTTCATGCGCGCCTTGACCTCTTCCGGGTCAGGGCCGGTGTCGACGATTTCTTCCTCGTCATCGACCACGTTTTCTCCGTCCGCCTTCGACACGGGAGATTTGATCTCGTCCGGTGCGTTCGGATCGATAAACCCGACGACGAAGTCCTGCATGCGTGTCTCGCCCGCAGCGACGGCTTCACTCACCTCCAGCAGCTTCTCCACGGTCGGCGGAAAGTGCGCCATGTGGTACTTGACCTGGTTCAGTCCGTCCTCGATGCGCTTGGCAATTTCGATTTCGCCCTGGCGGGTCAGCAATTCAACGGTGCCCATCTCGCGCATGTACATGCGAACCGGGTCGGTCGTGCGCCCGAACTCCGCATCGACGCTGGCAAGTGCAGCCTCGGCTTCTTCTGCCGCGTCCTCGTCGTCACTTGAAACTTCCGCGTCCGACAGCAGCAACGACTCGGCATCCGGTGCCTTTTCGTGCACGGTGATGCCCATGTCGTTAATCATGTTAACGATATCTTCGATCTGTTCCGGGTCGACGATGCCGCTCGGCAGATGGTCATTGACTTCCGTGTACGTGAGGTAGCCTTGCTCCTTGCCACGGGCAATCAATTCCTTAAGCTGCTTGGCTTGTTTGTTTCCCTTGAATACCGCGCGCTTGTCACTCAAGACGGATGAACCTCTACGCTAAAAATGCAAACCGGCGATGGTACCCGTTTGACCGGGTCCGTTCCATAACTATCCCGACACGCCACCACTCCGGCCGAGCTGCCTCAGCTCGCTGCGCTCGGCCTCAGAGAGTTGTGTAACCTTTTGTTTTTCAATAAGAAAATCGATGCGCTGGCGCGCTCCCGAGGCGATCACCTGGTGCATGCATGCCGCAAGTTCCGCGGCAGGATCGAATTCCTCGTGTTCCGGCAGCTCGACAGCCGCCAGTTTACCGAGATGCTGGCCTTTCTCATGGTTCCGCCACCGCTCCAATAGACCAGCCGTGGTGATATCGGGGTCCGCCTGCACGGTTTCAATGAGGCTCTTCAGCAATGCAGCGCCGGGGCGGGACACCTTGTCCAGGGCGGCAGGGTCGAGGTCCAGGGCCGCGCCCGGATTATGCAAAACCAGCGTTATGGCCCGTCGGATCAGTGACGGGGTGCCGGCGACCGCGCGGCCGGGGCGGCGCAGGGCCGTACCGCTTTCCCGGGCCCGGGCTGGCTCTGCCGTCCGCGCGGACATCAGGGTGTCCAGCTTGTCGACGGACAAGCCGACCTTCTCTGCAAGCAGGCCGGTCATCAGCTCGCGGAACACACCCTGCGGGATGCGGCTGATCAACGGCCTTGCCAGCTCGGCGAGTCTCGCGCGGCCGTCGATCGACGTCATGTCCACCTGGCTGGCGAGTTCCTCGATCAGGAAATCGGACAATGGCACTCCCGCTTGCAACGCTTTCTCGAAGGCGCCGGCGCCCTGGGCCTGCACGAAGGAATCAGGATCCTGCCCTTCCGGCAGGAACACAAAGCGGATCTGCCGGCCCTCGCGCACCTGCGGCAAGGCGGTCTCCAGCGCTCTCCAGGCGGCTGCCCTGCCGGCCCGGTCGCCGTCGAACGCAAAGTACACATCGTCGCAGAGCCGGAACAGCGCATTCAGGTGATCCACCGTCGTTGCTGTACCGAGGGTCGCGACGGCAAAGTCGATGCCGTGCCGCGCCAGGCCGACAACGTCCATATACCCCTCGACGACCACCAGCTGCCGGATATTCCTCAGCGCCTGACGAGCTTCATATAGGCCGTAGAGTTCACGGCCCTTGTGGAACAAGACCGTTTCGGGCGAGTTCAGATACTTCGGCTCGTCCTTGCCCAGGACACGGCCGCCGAAACCGATCGTCCTGCCGCGCGAATCGCGAATGGGAAACATGATGCGATCGCGGAACCGATCGTAGTGCTGGTTATTGTCCTTGCGAATAATGAGACCGGTTGCCAGCAGCCTCTCAATGGCCTCGTGCGATGTGCCAAAACGGTCGAGTAGATGGCTCCAGCCTGCCGGCGCATAGCCGATCCCGTAACGCTTCGCCGTCGCCCCGTCAACACCGCGATTCTTCAGGTATTCGACGGCGGCCGGGTCGTCCTTCAGCTGGGCCTGGTAATAGCGTTCGACCTGTTGCATCAGTGCGAACAGTTCATCATAGCGGCGTGCCGGACGCTGGCTCTCTTCGCGTGGCACTTCCATGCCCATCGTATGGGCCAGGCTCTCGACCGCTTCGACGAAACTCATGTGTTCGTATTCCATGAGGAACCCCAGCGTTGTGCCATGTGCGCCGCAGCCGAAGCAATGATAGAACCCCTTGGTCGGACTCACGGTGAAGGACGGCGTCTTCTCATTGTGGAACGGGCAGGGCGCCTTGAACTCGCGACCGGCTTTCTTCAAAGGTATGCGCTGACCGATCACCTCGACGATATCGGCGCGGGCGATCAGGTCATCGACAAATTGTTGTGGAATCAAGCCGCTCATGAGCTTTCCAACGGGCACTCCACGGACACAGGGTTCTCAGCGTCCCTCTATACTTATATGTCAGCGTCCGGTCCTGCCCTGCAGGATAGCGGAACTGCGTGTCATCGCCAGTCGCAGAAGGTGGCTCAGCCGCCCGACAAACGGGCCTTGACCCTGGCGCCGACCTGCCCCATGTCGGCCCTGCCCAATGCCCGCGCTTTGACCAGGTTCATGACCTTGCCCATGTCGCGGATCGATGTGGCGCCGCTCTCGCCGATGGCCTTGTCGATAAGTGCGTCCACTTCGGCATCGCCGAGCTGCTCCGGCAAGTACTCCTCGAGGACGGCAATCTCGGCGGTCTCGATAGCGACCAGGTCATCGCGGCCGCCGGTACGGAACTGGCTGATGGAATCGCGACGCTGCTTCACCATCTTGTTGATTACCGACA
>DATICC010000363.1:0-2076 GCA_035457045.1 Woeseiaceae bacterium
GATCTTTACGCCGTAAGGCAATACCTCGACGCACAGCGCGGATAGCTTGATTGACCCCGCTTCAATTCCGACGGCCATCATTGACTGGAAGCCCGCGCATCGGGTCGTTCCGAGCAGATTTCCGCCGATAGGTCCTTGGGATCGTATCGCCCGGCCTGAAGATTTCGCGGCACTGGCGGAACTCGAGGGGCTTACGAACCCGCGCATCAGGGAAGAGATCGGCGCGCTGTCGTTGATTCCTCGGGACCGCTGGGCGGTCGGGGCAGGCAGCACTCCAATCATGGCCGCATTCACTCACCTGAATCCTGAAGGATCTCGTTTTTCCAACGGCAGCTTCGGCGTCCTATATGTCGGCAAAACCGTAGAAACGGCGATCAAGGAGACAGTATTTCACCGGGAGCGATTCCTGCAACACACTCGGCAGCCGCCGCTCCAGATACAAATGCGACGCTACGTCACCACCATCAAGCGGTCTTTGCATGATGTTAGGGGCGGTTTTCCGACGGTACACGATCCGTATGACTACTCGGCAAGTCGGCAACTGGGGCAAGCACTTCGAGCATCCGGAGCGGACGGGCTTGCGTATGACAGTGTCCGCAACCGCGGCGGACAATGCGCCGCCTTGTTTTGGCCGGACTGCGTCGCGCCGTTCATCCAGGCTACGCACTACGGCTACGTTTGGGATGGGAAGTCAATCACAAACGTCATCGAATTGACCCGCGTACCGCTGTAGAAGCGGGCGACGCGATGCTTGGCACCGAAAGGTTACCGGTACTCGACTGACGTAATAACCGCGCCGCCCTAGCATGGTTTCCCGATCGCTACGGGACTCGGAGGTCCGGGAATACATGCCTCACGCCCCCTTGCAGCGCGCCGCCATTTTTGCTGCGCTCGCCTTGCCACTTGGCACGCAGGCGCAGGAAATTTCGAACGAGGAATTCCTGCGGCGCCTCGACGAACAGGAACAGAAGATCCTCGTGCTCGAGCGCGAGCTGGACATCCGGAACGGGGCCGCGGTCCCGGCCGGTGAATCCGCGGCGGTCGTGGACGCCGGCCCGAAAGGATTCAGCCTGCGTTCCGCGGACGGCAAGAGTGAGCTGCGCCTGCGCGGCACGCTGCACCTCGACGGCCGTTACCTCGAAGGCGAAGACCCGGGCGGCGCGGTGGACAGCTTCCAGGCGACGCGCGTGCGCCCGACGATCGAGGGCACTTTCGCCGGCACCTACGACTTCAAGCTCATGCCGGACTTCGGCCAGGGCCGCACCGTGATTCAGGACGCCTACGTCACGGCGCGCTTCCAGCCGGCCGCGCAGCTCACCGTCGGCAAGTTCAAGTCGCCGGTTGGCCTCGAGCGCCTGCAGTCCGCGAACGACATGAAGTGGGTGCAACGCGGCTACCCGACCAGCCTGGTGCCGAACCGCGACATCGGCTTGCAACTCGGCGGAGAACTCGGACACGGACGATTTTCGTACCAGGCGGCGCTCCTGAACGGGTCGAACGACGGCTCGAGCAGCGATACCTTCACCGACACGGACATCAACGACGACAAGGAGTACGCGCTGCGCTTCTTCGCGCGGCCGTTCGAAGAAAGCGACAGTTTCTGGCTTCGCGGGCTCGGTATCGGAATCGCTGGCACCTACACCGACCAGGCGGGCACGGCGACGCAGCCGCTGCTGCCGTCGTTTCGCACCCCGGGCCAGTCGACGTTTTTCCGCTACCGGACGGTGGGCACGACGGCCGGCACGATCGCCGACGGCGAGCGCACGCGCCTTGCCCCGCAATTCCATTACTACGCCGGCAGGCTCGGCCTTATCGGCGAGTTCACGAAAGTCTCGCAGGACGTGTCGCGTATCGTAGCGGCGGGGATCCGCACGGGCAGCGTCGACACCGACGCCTGGCAGCTCGCGGCCTCGTACTTCCTCACCGGCGAGGAAGCGGCATTCCGCGGCTTCCAGCCGAACACCCGTTTCTCGCGCGCCGACGGCACCTGGGGCGCGCTCGAGGTGGTCGCGCGCCTGCAATCGCTTTCGATCAGCGACGAGGCGTTTGTCGGGGGCGCGGAGTCGTTCGCGGACC
>DATICC010000364.1:0-17616 GCA_035457045.1 Woeseiaceae bacterium
ATCGCGTAAGCCGCCTGATGCGAACTGCCTATGGGCCGATTCAGATGCCACGAAGTTTGCGCCGGGGACGTTTTGCGGCGCTCTCGCCCGCGGAGGTTCGTGCTCTGTATGAGAGTGTCGGTCTGGCATCTGCGGACGCCCCGCGTCGACCAGATCAGAGACGAAAAAAGTCAATAAGAACAAGGAAATAGAGTATATATCTAATCCAAAATACTACTGTGCGTCAAGGCTCTGGCCTGTAATGCCATGGCTGTCGGGCCCGAGGAGATAAATGTAAACAGGCAATACCTCGTCCGGCGTCTTGAGCCGGGCCCGGTCCTCTGCAGGATATGCCTGCAGGCGCATGTTGGTGCGTGTGGCGCCCGGATTTACGCAATTGACTTTGAGCGGCGTGTGGCGGTGTTCGTCCGCCAGGATCTGTGCCAGTCCTTCGGTAGCGAATTTGGATACGGAATAGGCTCCCCAATAGGCACGTCCGACCCGCCCGACACCGCTACTGGTAAAAACAAGTGACGGACTCTCTGACTGCCTGAGGAGTGGCAGCAATACCTGCGTCATGGCGAAAGCCGCCGTCAGGTTGACGTGGATCACACGCTGCCATTCGGCGGCGTCGTACTGTTCGATGGACGTCCTTTTTCCAAGGATGCCGGCATTGTGCACCAGTCCATCGAGGTGACCGATCTCTCTCTCGATACTGGCGGCCAGCGAGGTATAAGCGTCGCTGTCGGCCGTGGCGAGATCCATTGCAACGATCGACGGCCGCGGTGCCCCGTCGATGGTTACGATCTGGTCATACGTTGCCTCGAGTTTCTTCACGTTGCGACCGTGCAGCACGACTTGTGCGCCAAGGCGCGCGCATTGAACGGCAAGTGCCTTGCCGATACCGTCGCTCGCACCGGTAATCAGGATGGCGCGCCCGTTGAGCATGCCCGGCCGGTATTCGTAGGATGTCGGATCGAAGCTCAATTCAGTTCGTCTTTTTTGACCGGTGATCACTGTGCAGGGCCGACTATTGCAGGGTTTTGTCCGTGCCCTCGGCCTGGTTGGACGGGACCGGCTCGTCGGCATCCGAGGGTTCGTCGGTCATCTCGCGCGGCAACGATTCAAGCGCGTCGACCGATTCGAGGGCCTTTTTCGGCCGGATCCCCAGTTCAACGAATTTGCGTGCGCCGGGCAACACCTTGCGCTCCAGCGAACCGACGGCGCGGTTGTAACTTTCGACGCTGCTGGCGAGTTGCTTTCCCACGCGGTTCAGGTGGCCTACGAAAGCGGTGAGTCGGCCGTAAAGGTCCTCGGCCAGCCGGCGGATCTCCTCGGCGTTGTCGGCGAGAGCAAGCTGTCTCCACCCATAGGCGACGGCTTTCAGCAATGCGACAAAACTGGTCGGTGTTGCAAGAATGATCTGTCGTGACAATGCATACTCGATCAGGTCCGGGTCCTCGTTGAGCGCCGCGCTCAGGAACTGATCGCCTGGAATGAAAAGAATCACGAACTCGGGACTCTGCGAAAACTGCTCCCAGTAGGACTTACTGGCGAGATTTCGCACGTGCTCGCGAACGTTCCGGGCGTGCCGTTTCAATCCAAGCTGCCGTTGTGCGTCGTCCCGCGCTTCCACTGCCTCGAGGTATGCCTCGAGCGGAGTCTTGACGTCGACGACCAGCTGCCGGTTGTCGGGCATGCGCACAATCATGTCCGGGCGTATCGTTTTTTCCTCGGCACTCGTGTGCACCTGTTCCTGGAAATCGCAATGCTCGACCATTCCCGCCAGTTCGACGAGCCGGCGCAGCGTGATTTCACCCCAGCGGCCCCGGACTTGCGGCCGCCTGAGCGCATTGACCAGGTTGTGCGTCTCCTGTGCCAGCGACTGCTGCCCGAGTTGCATGGCCTCCAACTGCGAACGAATGCTTCCGTAGGCTTCACTACGAGCTTTTTCCAGTTCACTGATCTGGCGTTGCGACTGTTGCAGGGCTTCGCGAATCGGCTTTACCAGGTTCTCGACCGCCTGCTCGCGTTCACTCAGTTCACGTTTGGCTTTCTCCTGGTGAGCGCCAAGGTTCTGCTCCGCGAGCCGCAGGAAGTTTTCGCTGTTGGATTTCAAAGACTGGTTGGCCAATTCCGAAAAAGCACGGGCGAGCCGGCCACTGGCGACCTCGAATGCGCTTTCCCGCTCGAGTTGCAAGGCGTCCTGGGTCTTGATTCGAAGCTCGAGCGCTTCGATTTCCTGACGCATCCGCTTGCGCCGGCCGCGAAAGATCAGCCAGCAGACCAGGCTGGCAAGCAGGGCGCCGGCGGCCAATGCCGCGGCGCCGACCTGCAGGATTACAGGATTCTCGAGGAAATATTCCATCATTGGCGCAGATTAACCGCTTTCAGCAGGACATGCGCCAGTTCATCCGTGTCCGACACCACCGAATTGGCACCCCAGCCGGATGGCTCATCGCCGGGAACGATGTAACCGTAGGCCGCGGCCACCGTCGCCATGCCGGCGGCGCGACCCGCCTCGATATCCCTGGCGGCATCACCGATGTACACCGACGCTTGAGGCGCTACCCCAAGCGTCCGGGCTGCCAGCAGTAGCGGCGCAGGGTGCGGTTTACGCTGCGGCAGGGTATCACCGCTGACGACACAGCCGGCCCGATCGGCGAGTTGCAGCGCGCCCATCAGTGGAACGGTCAGGCGCCCGGGCTTGTTGGTGACGACGCCCCAGGGGCAGTTGGCACGGTCAAGATCGTCCAGCAGCTGCCCCAGGCCGGGAAACAAAGCCGACCGCACGCAAAGCGCCTGCGCGTAACGTTCCAGGTATTCGGAATGCAGCGGCCCCAGGGCATCTGCCGGCACGTCGGGAAAAGCGAGACGAAGCAGCCCGATCGCCCCATTGGACACGTGTGCACGCGCGACTTCGTAGGCCAGCGGTTCCAGGCCGTGCGCCTCCTGCAAATCCGCCAGCACGGTAACCATGTCCGGTGCCGTATCGACCAGCGTGCCGTCCAGGTCGAAAAGCACTCCTCGTGCCCGTGCCGGCAAGGAATTGCAGGCGCTCATTGCGCGTCGCGACGCCGGAAGTGCATCAGGTAATTGACGTCGAGGTCGCCACCCATCGAGTACTCGCGAGTCAATGGGTTGTAATGCATTCCGATGCTGCCATGGAGTGCGAGCCCTGCCTGACGTGCCCACGCATCGAGTTCCGACGGTTTGATGAATTTCCCGTACTCGTGTGTACCGGCAGGCAGCAGTCGCAGCACGTACTCGGCACCGACGATTGCGAACAAGAAAGCTTTCGGATTGCGGTTGATGGTCGAGAAGAACACGTCGCCGCCCGGGCGCACCAGTGCCGCGCAAGCCGAGATGACTTCCGGCGGTGACGGAACGTGTTCCAGCATTTCCATGCAGGTGACCACATCGTATGCAGCTGCATGTTCTGCGGCATGTGATTCGGCCGTGTCACGCAGGTAGGTCACCCGCGCGCCGGACTCAGCCTGATGCAACCTGGCAACGGTCAGTGGCCCGTCTGCCACGTCAATTCCGGTGACCGCAGCGCCCTGGGCCGCCAACGACTCGGCCAGGATTCCGCCGCCGCAACCAACATCGAGAACTCTCGCCCCGCGCAACTCGACTCGCTGGCGAATGTAATCCAGCCGCAGTGGATTGATATCGTGCAAGGGGCGAAACTCGCCGGCTGGATCCCACCATCGCGCGGCAAGGCTGTCGAACTTCGCGACTTCTGCAGGGTCGACATTGTTGTTCAATTCATTACTCCACGTGACCGGATGCAATGCGCCGTTGCCACTCGCCCGTCCGGGCCAGCACTTCGTTGCGATCGACCTGTGTCAGCGCGCCATTTTCCACCAGGTGCCGGCCGGCCACCCACACATCGCAGACCTGCTGCGAACTCGTCGCATATACCAGCTGGGATAGCGGGTCGTAAAGCGGCAGACTGCGAAGCTGCTGCATATCGAAGCAGGTCAGGTCGGCCCATTTGCCTGTCTCTATGGTACCTGTACTGTCTGACAGGCCGAGCGCCACTGCCCCGCCCAACGTGGCCATACGGAGCGCCGACGCGGCTGGCACCACGGCGGCGTCCTGCGCGATCGCCTTGGCCAGCAACGCAGCCGTCTTCATTTCGTCAAACAGGTCCAATGCATTATTACTGGCCGCACCGTCGGTGCCGAGCGCGATATTAAGGCCGCTTGCAGCATAACCGGCAACGGGCGCGATGCCGCTGGCCAGTTTGAGATTTGATCTCGGGCAGTGTGCTATTGAAACGCGCGCAGCGGACAATTGCGACACTTCGGCTGCATCGAGATGCACGCCGTGTACAACAAGCAGCGATGAATTGACGAGACCCAGAGCCGATAATCTTGCAAGCGGACGCAGGCCGGTCGCCGTTAGCGATGCATCAATTTCCGCCACGGATTCGTGCAAATGAATCTGCACCCGCACGTCGAGTTGGTCCGCCATAACACGCAATTCGGCAAACGCGGCATCCGACACCGTGTCAATCGAGTGTGGCGCAAAGCAACTCGAGATCAGCGCGTGCTCGGCGTACCTGTCGTGTACCAGATCCGCCCCACGGGCCAGGCAGTCCGACGCATTTCTCGCCCAGGCTGTCGGAAAATCGATGACCGGGGTCCCGATCATGGCTCGCATGTGCATGGAGGCCGCCGTCTCTGCGACGATCTCCGGAAAGAAGTACTGATCGCTGAAACAGGTGGTGCCGGCGAGCAACATCTCCGCAATCGCGTGCCTGGTCCCGTCACGGACCATTTCGGCGCTTACCCAACGCTTTTCCACCGGCCAGATGCGTTCCCGCAACCACCGTTCCAGCGGCAGGTCATCCGCAAAGCCGCGAAACAGTGTCATCGCGGCATGCGTGTGCGTATTGACCAGTCCTGGAATGAGCACATGACCGGGGCGTTCCACAAGTATGCCCGGCTTGTAGGTCTGTACGGCGGTCCTGTTCGGCAGGATGTCGACTATGCGGCCATCATCGATTGCGACGGCATGATCGGTCAGTACCCGACCGTCCGGCTCAACCGGTATGCACCAGCCGGGCAAAATGAGGGTGTCGCACTGCTGCATACGTGAGATCGGCAGAGGGTTTTGGAAGCCAGTTGTTCGGGGCTTGGACCACGGCAGTATAACCTCGATCCGTCCAACAGATAAATCGATGCACGAGCAAGGAAAATGCTTGTGCAGGCCTGATTCTGCAAGGCGCGCTGTGGTATGATTCTCGCTCTGATTCGGTGCCCGTTTGTGCCCGGATTCAGCCCGAAGAAATCACTAGAGAACCTCGATTTCCAACCGGATTTTATTGGCCGCGATTCCGACATTTTCGGGACCGCTCTGACAGTGTGAAATTGTATGTCTGAAGTTGCTCAGGAGATCCTGTCCGTCAGTCTCGAACAGGAAATGCAGCAGTCCTACCTGGACTATGCCATGAGCGTCATCGTGGGCCGCGCTTTGCCTGACGTTCGCGATGGCCTGAAGCCGGTTCACCGCCGCGTCCTGCATGCGATGCGGGAGCTCGGCAACGACTACAACAAGCCGTACAAGAAATCCGCCCGGGTCGTTGGCGATGTTATCGGCAAGTACCACCCGCACGGCGATACGGCCGTCTACGACACAATCGTGCGCATGGCGCAGCCGTTCTCGATGCGCTACCTGCTGGTGGACGGGCAGGGCAACTTCGGATCGGTCGATGGCGACGCCCCCGCCGCGATGCGTTACACAGAAGTTCGCATGTCGAAAATCGCCCACGAAATCCTCGCCGACATCGACAAGGAGACCGTGGATTTCGTCGAGAACTACGACGGATCGGAGAGCGAACCAGCGGTCATGCCGACACGCGTGCCCAATCTGCTGGTCAATGGGTCCTCCGGCATAGCGGTGGGAATGGCGACCAACATACCTCCGCACAACCTGAGCGAGATTGTGAGCGCCTGTCTTGCGCTGGTGGACAATCCTGCTATCGACACACTAGAACTGATGCAGCACGTACCCGGCCCGGATTTTCCAACTGCGGGAATCATCAACGGGGCGCAGGGAATCTACTCCGCTTACAAGACCGGTCGCGGCCGCGTGTACATACGCGCACGAACCTCGCTCGAGGTGATCGACAAGCGTGGCAAGGAAGCGATCATCGTTACCGAGCTGCCTTACCAGGTCAACAAAGCCAGGCTGATCGAGAAGATTGCCGAGCTGGTTCGGGACAAACGCATCGACGGCATCAGCGAATTGCGCGACGAGTCGGACAAGGATGGCATGCGCATCGTAATCGAACTGAGGCGGGGCGAAGTCAGCGATGTCGTCCTCAATAACCTCTACAAACAGACGCCACTTCAGAGTGTATTCGGCATCAACATGGTCGCTCTGCACGAGGGCCAGCCGAAACTGCTTAACCTCAAGCAGATTCTGGAAGCGTTTCTGTCGCACCGGCGGGAAGTCGTCACCCGGCGAACCATTTTCAACCTGCGAAAAGCCAGGGATCGGGCCCACATCCTGGAAGGCCAGGCGGTAGCGCTGGCCAACATCGACGAAGTGATCGCGCTGATAAAGGCGTCACCGTCGCCTGCCGAGGCCAAGGAGCACCTGGTCGGGCGGCGATGGTCCCCCGGTTCGGTGACAGCCATGCTGGAAAAAGCCGGGGCCACCGACACCCGGCCGGATTCCCTCGCGGAAGGTTACGGCCTCGTCGAGGGCAAGTACCGCCTGTCCGAAGTTCAGGCGCAAGCAATACTGGATCTCAGGCTGCACCGATTGACCGGTCTGGAGCAGGAGAAAATCCTTAATGAATACAAAGAGGTAATTGAAAGTATTAAAGAACTTTCAGATATCCTTGCCGACCCTGAAAAACTGCTGGGCGTCATCCGGCAGGAACTCGCCGAAATCCGCGACAATTACGGTGACGCGCGTCGAACCGAGATCGTACAGGACCACAGCGACCTGCAGATTGAAGACCTGATATCCGACGAGGAGGTCGTCGTCACGCTGTCTCACGGTGGTTACGCGAAGGCACAACCCGTCGACGACTACCAGGCACAACGTCGCGGCGGGCGCGGCCGGTCCGCGGCGAAGGTGAAAGACGAAGATTTCATAGACAAGCTGTTTGTGGCCAACACGCACGACACCATCTTGTGTTTCTCCAGCCGCGGCAAGATGTACTGGCTGAAGGTATACCAGGTGCCGCAGGCAAGCCGCGGTTCGCGAGGCAAGCCGATTGTCAATCTGCTGCCGCTCGAGGATGGCGAGCGTATCAATGCCGTGCTCCCCATACGGGAATTCGACAGGGACAACTTCATTTTCATGGCGACGAGTGCCGGAACAGTCAAGAAGACACCGCTCAGCCTGTTCTCCCGCCCGAGAGCCAGCGGCATCATTGCCATCGATTTGCGCAACGACGACAAGCTGGTCGACGTCGCGATAACCGACGGTAATCGGGAGATAATCCTGGTCGCGAGCAGCGGCAAGGCGATTCGCTTCAGCGAGAAGGACGTACGCCCCATGGGGCGCGGTGCGGCGGGTGTGCGTGGCATCAAGTTGGCGCCGGGACACGAAGTAATAGCATTGAGCATCGTCGGCGACGGACTACTGTTGTCCGCAACGGAAAACGGCTACGGCAAGCGCACCGCGATTGAGGAATTTCCGGTCCAGGGGCGCGGTGGCCAGGGAGTCATAGCCATCCAGACATCGGCCCGAAATGGGCGCACGGTTGGCGCGCTGCAGGTCCGGGACGAGGATGAAATCATGCTCATCAGCTCCAATGGAACGCTCGTCCGCACGCCGGTCAGCGATATCTCGGTCATCGGCCGAAATACCCAGGGTGTGCGCCTGATCCGGGTCGAGGAAGAGCAGCGGCTGGTCGGCCTCGCGCGAATAGAATACATCGAGAGTGATGAGGAGTAGCGGGGCTCGCATTTTTCGTTTCCATCATTGCACCGGCACTCTGGATCTCAACCGGTTCCGTCCCAAGCCAGGATTTCTGCGATATGTCTCGCGTCTACAATTTCAGCGCCGGCCCTGCCGCCTTGCCTCTCGAGGTGCTCGAGCGAATTCGTGCCGATATCCCGGACTGGAACGGGACCGGTATGTCGGTCATGGAGGTCAGTCATCGTGGCAAGGCCTTCATGGATACGGCGGCAAAGGCCGAGCAGGACCTGCGTGATTTGCTGTCGGTACCCGACGACTACAGTGTGCTGTTCGTGCAGGGCGGAGCAACCATGCATTTCTCGATGGTGCCGCTGAACCTTGCCGGCGGGACACAGACGGTCGACTATCTCCAAACCGGCAGCTGGTCGAAAAAGGCCGTTGCCGAGGCACGCCGCTATTGCAAGCTAAACATCGCTGCCGACAGTGGCGATCGCAAGTACACGTATATTCCGCCGCCTTCCGAATGGCGATTGAGTCGCGAAGCCGCGTACGTCCACTACACGCCGAATGAAACCATCGACGGGGTCGAGTTCCACTTCATCCCGCAAACTGACGGTGTGCCCCTCGTTGCCGACATGTCCAGCACGATACTTTCCCGGCCGATCGACGTCAGTCGATTTGGCATCATCTATGCGGGCGCACAGAAGAACATCGGTCCTGCCGGGATAACGCTCGTGATCGTCAGAAAGGACCTGCTCGAGCCCGTACGCACGGATATTCCCTCGCTGCTCACCTACAAGATCTATGCGGAATCCGACTCCATGACCAACACGCCGCCGACCTTCGCCTGGTACGTAGCCGGCCTGGTGTTTGAGCATCTGAAAGGGCTGGGCGGGCTGGATGTGATGGGTCAACGAAACAAGAGAAAAGCGGACAAGCTGTATGCGGCCGTAGACGCATCGGACTTCTACAGCAATCCGGTGGAACCCGATTGCCGCTCCTGGATGAACGTGCCGTTCGTACTGGCCAATCCAGCCCTGGACAGCACGTTCCTGGCGGGCGCCGAGCAGGCAGGACTGACCAATCTCAAGGGCCACCGCTCCGTCGGCGGAATGCGCGCATCGATTTATAATGCGACATCCGAAGACGCTGTCGATGCGCTGATTCAATACATGCGCGAATTCGAGCGCAAGAACGGTTGATTGCCACAGGCCTTAATCCATGTACAAAGTCCTGACGCTGAACAATATCGCCGTAGCTGGCTTGAGAAGATTTCCGCGGAAGCTTTACGAAGTCGCATCGGAGCTCAGGAATCCCGACGCGATTATCGTTCGCTCTTACAACATGCACGACATGGAAATACCGCCTTCCGTTGCAGCCATCGGGAGGGCAGGGGCCGGCGTGAACAACATTCCGGTGGACACCCTGAGCAAGCGTGGTATTCCCGTCTTCAATGCGCCCGGGGCGAATGCGAACGCGGTGAAAGAGCTGGCTGTTGCGGGGCTCCTGATTGCCGCCAGGAACATCTGCGATGCGCGCGAGTATGTCCGGGGTCTCGGCGGCGATGGCGAGGTGCTCGAAGAGGCCATTGAGGCCGGCAAGAAGCGCTTCGTCGGGTTCGAGTTGCCGGGCAGGACGCTGGGCGTGATCGGGCTGGGTGCGATCGGCGTACAAGTGGCAAATGTCGCACTTTCGATGGGTATGAAAGTGGTCGGGTTTGATCCAAAGATTACGGTTCGCAGCGCGTGGCAACTTTCACCCGGTGTGCAACAGGTCGATACCCTGGACAATCTGTTCAAGAGATCCGATGCAGTGACGGTCCATGTGCCACTGGTGGAGGCCACCCGCAACCTCGTCAGCAGAGACCGGCTGGCCCTGATGCCGGACCACGGTATCCTGATCAACTTTGCGCGTGGCGGAGTCGTGGACGACACAGCCGCAATCGAGGCGCTCAATCGCGGTAAATTGCACGCTTACGTGTGCGACTTTCCGACGCCCGAGCTGATTGCAAATCCGAAGGTCATTGCCTTGCCGCACCTCGGCGCATCCACCACCGAGGCCGAGGAGAACTGCGCCATCATGGTCGCGGAGAATATTCGGGAGTTCCTGGAGAACGGCAACATCCGCTCGTCTGTGAACTTTCCCGAAACCGTCATGCCACGGACGGATGCCTACCGGATCACCATTGCGAATGCGAACGTGCCGAACATGGTGGGCCAGATTTCCAGCCGATTGGGACATGCAGGATTGAACATCGAGGATCTCCTGAACAAGTCCCAGGGTGAACTTGCGTATACCGTGGTCGATCTCGCCGGACCGGTTTCGGATGAAACACTTGCATCGCTGCAACAGATCAATGGTGTCCTGGCTTTGCGAAACCTGGGCAAGCCATTATCCTGACCGCTGTCTCGGGAGTTGATCATGGCCAGGGCACCCAAAGTACAACCCGCCGTTGCAGATCTCGCTGCCATTCGCAGCCGGATTGACGAGGTTGACCGGCAGATTCAGGAGCTGATAAGTGAGCGTGCCCGCTATGCGCAGCAGGTCGGTGTCAGCAAGGGCGAATTGGCGTCGGCAGTCGATTACTATCGTCCGGAGCGCGAGGCAGAAGTCCTGCGTGGTGTACTCGAGCGCAACAAAGGTCCGCTCCGCGACGAGGAAATGCTGCGCCTCTTTCGCGAAATCATGTCCGCCTGCCTTGCGCAGCAGGAGCCGCTGAAAATAGCCTATCTGGGCCCGGAAGGGACCTTTACGCAGTCGGCCGTATACAAGCATTTCGGACACTCCGTGCGCGGTTTGCCATTTTCGTCAATCGACGAAGTGTTTCAGGAAGTGGAATGTGGTGCAGCGGATTTCGGTGTCGTACCAATCGAGAATTCCACCGAGGGCACGGTCAATCACACGCTGGACATGTTCCTCACGTCGCCACTGAAAATCGGCGGTGAGGTCGAACTTCGGATCGAGCAGCATTTGCTCGGAGCGGTGACGTCACTGGAGCATGTCGAACGCATCTGCGCTCACCAGCAATCGCTTGCGCAGTGTCGCGGCTGGCTGCGCGAGTACCTGCCGCAGGCGGAATTGATCGGTGTCAGCAGCAATGCTGCCGGAGCGCGACGCGCACGGGACGAAAAGGGAACCGCGGCGATCGGTGGTGAGGCGGCTGCGGAAGTCTACGATCTGACGATACTTGTCAACAACATCGAGGACAGGTCGGACAATACTACCCGATTCCTCGTGATCGGCCGCGAACTCCTGACCGCCAGCGGCGACGACAAGACGACAATACTGGTTTCCACCTCGGGAACCGGCGGAGCCGGTGTGCTGCACATGCTGTTGCAGCCGTTGTCGGTTCACGGCGTCAACATGACGCGCATCGAGTCGCGTCCATCGCGAAAGAAGAACTGGGACTATGTATTCTTCATCGACCTCGAGGGGCACGCGTCGGATGCCGCACTCGCTGCGGCACTCGCTGAACTTGAAAAGAACAGCTCACTGTTCAGAGTCGTCGGCGCTTATCCCAAGGCTGTACGGTAGCTGCCGGGCTGCATGTACGACCATGCACTTTAGGGTACAACCCTCGACCCTCGCAGGCGGCAATGTTGTTGTTCCGGGCGACAAGTCGATCTCCCACCGGGCCCTGATGCTTGCCGCCATCGCGGAGGGCAGCTCGCAAATCACCGGCTTTCTCGCCGGCGAAGACTGCCTGTGTACCCTGGCTGCCCTGCGTGCCATGGGGGTGAATGTGGACGCTCAAGGCGACACCACCCTGACAGTACATGGTGTTGGGCTGCAGGGCCTGCAAAGGCCCAGCGGGCCGCTGGACATGGGCAATTCGGGCACCGCCATGCGGCTGTTTTCCGGTCTCCTTTGCGGCCAGACTTTCGGCAGCCGCCTGGTGGGAGACGCATCGTTGTCGCAACGGCCGATGGGTCGCGTGATCAAGCCACTCGAGGCCATGGGTGCGCGAATATCGTCGCAGGACGGCAAACCGCCGTTGACCGTGCACGGTGGCCGGCCGCTGCACTGCATTGATTACGAACTGCCGGTGGCCAGCGCGCAGGTCAAATCGGCTTTGTTGCTGGCGGGCCTTTACGCCGACGGCAAGGCCACCTTGACCGAACCCGCCGTCACCCGTGACCACACCGAGCGCATGCTGCAGTCCATGGGCGTGAAACTCGAGGTACGCGGCCGCCGGATCGAGATCGAGGGCCGGCAAAAGTTGCAGGCTGCGGACATACGCGTGCCGGCAGACCTGTCGTCCGCGGCGTTCCTGATTCTTGCAGGGCTCCTTGGCAAGAGCGCCGACATGATCGTGAAGGGTGTCGGCACCAATCCGACGCGCACCGGCGTGATCGATGTACTGCGGCGGATGGGCGCCAGAATCGAGAGTGCGCATGAGCGACGACTCGGCCGGGAACCCGTGGCTGACCTGCATGTCAGCCCATCCGAACTGCACGGTATCGATGTCGACCCGGCCATCGTGCCACTGGCGATAGACGAGTTTCCCCTGCTGTTCGTTGCGGCGGCGCTGGCCAAAGGCACGACGACCTTCGAGGGTATCGGGGAACTGCGAGTGAAGGAAAGCGACCGCATAGCGACGATGGCCAGGGGCTTGAGGGCGCTCGGCATCGCCGTCAGCGAGACGGCGGACGGGGCCTCGGTGACGGGCGGTCGCATGCAGGGCGGCACCGTCGACAGCTGTGGTGATCATCGCGTTGCCATGGCATTTGCAATAGCCGGGACCGCCGCGCAAGCGCCGGTGACGATCCTGAATACATCCGCCGTTGCCACCTCATTCCCGGGCTTCGTGGATTGCCTGCAGTCGGTCGGGGTCGACATAGTCACCGGGGACCAGCCATGAGCATGGCGGTGCCGGTACTCACCATCGACGGGCCGAGCGGTTCCGGAAAGGGCACTATCGCGCGGCGCGTCGCGGAGGCGCTCGGCTGGCACCTGCTGGACAGCGGTGCACTGTACCGGCTCGTTGGATTGGCAGCAGCACAACGCGGAATGAGCGATGCGCCGCCATCAGAGCTCGCGGCAATGGCGCGCGGCCTGGTCATCCGGTTCCTGACCGACGAGGACGGGAACGAGCGGATCCTGCTGGATAGCCGCGATGTCACCGGCGAGCTCAGGACCGAGGAATGTGGCCGGCTGGCGTCAGCGGTCGCGGTATTGCCGGAGATTCGCGAGGCGCTGCAAGCGGTACAGCACGGTTTTCGCAAGCCGCCGGGGCTGGTGGCGGACGGCCGCGATATGGGTACCCACATCTTTCCGGACGCGCAGCTCAAGGTGTACCTGACGGCCAGCGCCGAGGAGCGTGCCAAGAGGCGGCATAAGCAGTTGAAGGACAAGGGTATTGGTGTTAGCCTTGCCGCCCTTTCGCGGGACATAGAGGACCGCGACAGGCGGGATTCGGAGCGCTCCGTTGCCCCGCTGCGGCCTGCCGCCGACGCCCGGGTGCTGGATTCCAGCAAGCTGACGATCGACGATGTAACCCGAACCGTGCTCGAGTGGGCGCGGGAGACATATGCCGCGGGCTAGATTTATGGTGTGAACCGGACGGGATTGTCCGGTTCTTTTTCAATGTCACCGTCCACTGCAGGAAGTAGTGAGACGACAAAAGGTGAGCATCGCGCAAGCGATACTCGGGTCCAATTCAATGTCTGAAAATTTTGCTGATTTATTTGAACAAAGCTTTGCAAGTCGACAAATAAAACCCGGTGCCATCATCAAGGGCACGGTGGTTGCCGTTAACGACGATGTCGTCATCGTGAGTGCAGGCCTCAAGTCAGAGGCTGTCATTCCAATCGAACAGTTTCAGAACGAGAGAGGGGAATCCGACGTCTCCATCGGCGACGAAATCGACGTTGCGCTCGATGCCGTGGAAGACGGTTTCGGCGAAACTCGATTGTCCCGGGAGAAGGCGATTCGCGCCCGCACCTGGACCGAACTGGAAAAGGCGTTCCAGAACAACGCCGTGGTCAACGGCGTCATCAACGGACGCGTCAAAGGCGGCTTTACGGTCGAAATCGACAACGTTCGCGCGTTTTTGCCGGGCTCCCTAGTGGATGTCCGCCCGGTACGGGATCCGGCCTATCTCGAAGGCAAGAGCCTGGAATTCAAGGTCATAAAGCTCGATCAGCGGCGAAACAACGTGGTTGTCTCGCGCCGTGCAGTGGTCGAGCAGGAGTACAGCGAGGAACGTGAAGCGCTGCTGGAAACACTGCAGGAAGGCAACACGGTCAAGGGCATCGTCAAGAATCTGACCGATTACGGCGCGTTCGTCGACCTCGGCGGTATCGACGGTCTCTTGCATATAACCGATATGGCCTGGAAGCGGGTCAAGCACCCCTCCGAAGTCGTGAACGTGGGCGACGAGGTCGAGGTCAAGATCCTGAAGTTCGACCGGGAACGACAACGCGTATCGCTGGGCATCAAGCAACTGGGCGATGACCCGTGGCATGACCTTGCGCGGCGTTATCCGCCACAGTCCCGATTGTTTGGCAAGATTACCAACATTGCCGACTATGGCTGCTTCGTCGAGATCGAGGAGGGTGTCGAGGGCCTGGTGCACGTATCCGAAATGGACTGGACCAACAAGAACGTCAACCCGGCGAAGGTGGTGCAAATCGGCGAGGAAGTCGAGGTCCTGGTCCTCGAGATCGACGAGGAACGCCGCCGGATATCTCTGGGTATCAAGCAGTGCAAACCCAATCCCTGGGCGGAATTCTCTGCAACCGTCAACCGTGGCGACAGGGTCAAAGGACAAATCAAGTCAATTACGGATTTCGGCATTTTCATTGGCCTGGAGGGCGGTATCGACGGTTTGGTGCACCTGTCCGACATCTCCTGGGACGTTCCCGGCGAAGAGGCCGTGCACAACTACAAAAAAGGCCAGGAAATAGAGGCTGCCGTGCTGGCAATCGATTCGGAGCGCGAGCGTATCTCGCTCGGTATCAAGCAGCTCGACAAGGACCCGTTTTCTGCCTGGCTCGCGGATCACCCCAAAAACTCGGTGGTCAAGGGCGTTGTGACGGAGGTCGATGCGCGCGGCGCCGTAGTGGACCTTGGTGACGGGGTGGTCGGTACGCTGCGAGCCTCGGAACTGACCCGGGAGAGGGTGGAAGACGCGCGCAGCGTCCTCAAGGTCGGGGATGAGGTCGAGGCGAGATTCACCAACGTGGATCGCAAGAATCGCTCGGTTGCCCTGTCGATCAAGGCCAAGGAGGTGCACGAGGAGGCGGAGGCGCTGAGCACCTACAAATCCGAAGGCGCGGGGGCCCCGACGGGCACGACGCTGGGCGAGCTTCTGAAGGAGAAGATGTCCGGCGGAACCGATCAGTAAAAAAAAGCTGGCCCGGACCTCCCGGTCCGGGCTATATTTCTTTTATAATCGGCAGCTTATGCAATGGTCCTGGCAGAAGAATAAGCGAATCGCGTTATGACAAAATCAGAACTCATTGAATTGATCGCCAGAAAACAAAAGCATTTGCCGGCGAAAGATGTTGAGCTGGCGGTCAAACACCTGCTCGACCTGATGAGCGATTCGCTGGCACGGGGGGAGCGCATCGAAATTCGCGGGTTCGGCAGCTTTTCGCTGCATTTCCGACCACCCAGAATCGGCCGGAACCCGAAGACCGGGGAGGCGGTAGCGTTGTCGGGCAAGTACGTGCCGCACTTCAAGCCGGGCAAGGACCTACGCGAACGCGTCAACGACAGCCAGGAATTCCCGATCCGGACCTGATCAGGTCCTGTCCGTCGCGGATTGCCGTGGATACCCTTTCACCGCGGGCCAGTTACCATATTCCGGTCGCCTGACGATATTCTGGTCCTGCCGGCCGACGGAATTGCCGATGGGGTCACCGGGGATAGCCGGATGTTCAAGAAAATTGCCGTAGTTCTGATCTTCGTGGTCATTCTGATCGCGATGCTGCTGTTTACCCGCCTGAATCCCGGCCTGATTACCGTGGACCTGGCCTTCGCCGCGGTGGAAACGTCCATGCCCGTGGCATTTACCGTGGCTTTCATTGCCGGCTGGGCCTTCGGCATACTTTGCGCCGCGGCATTCGTGGTGCGCCTGATCAACGAGCGCCGCCAGCTTCGGCGGTCGCTGCAACTGTCCGAGTCCGAAGTCAGCAGCCTGCGCAGCCTGCCATTATCCGATGCCGACTGAGTCGACTTTCTTCCTTGCCGGCTTGTTTCTGCTGCTGGCCGCGGCCGGCTGGGCGCTGGGCCGCTTCGGTGAGCGGGATGCCGAGGAAGGTGCGCCGCCGCCACTCAACATCGATTACCTCAAAGGCCTGAATTTCCTGCTGAACGAACAGACGGACCAGGCGCTCGAGCACTTCCTGAAAATGGTCCGTGTCGATGATCGGACCATAGAGACGCACTTCGCGCTCGGCAGCCTGTTTCGGCGACGCGGCGAAATTGATCGCGCCATACGAATTCACCAGAACATTATCGCGCGGCCGGACCTGGCCGCCGAGCAGCGTGACCAGGCTTTGTTCTCACTGGCCAAGGACTACCTGCGCGCGGGTCTCCTGGACCGCGCGGAAAAGCTCTTCGTCCGGCTGTCGCAGGGATCGCGTTACCAGGTCGAAGCCCTGGAACAGCTCTGCCGGATCTATGAGCAGGAGCATGAATGGCAAAAGGCCATCGATGCGGGTCAGAAACTCGAGGTACTGAGCGGTCGATCTCTGGAACTCGAGATCGCTCATTATTATTGCGAACTTGCGGAACAGGCTGCAGCCAGCAAGGACTATACGGCCGCGCGTGCGTTCGTAAAAAAAGCACAGAGCGGCCGGGCCAGGACGCATCGCGGTGCCTTGACGCGTGCGGAGATTGCCCGTGACACGGATGACACGAAGACCGCTTTGCGGCTTTATCACCGCATCATTGACGAAAACACCTACCTGATCACGGAAGCGCTGCCGCAGCTGGTCAAAACGTACAGCAAGGAAGGTTCGACGGCCGAACTGGAGCGCAGCCTGGACGCTCTGCTGAAGAAGAATCCAGGATTGAAAACCGACATTGCCTATACAGCCATAGTTAACGATATCTCCGGCATCGCTGTGATCGACGCCTGCGTCGAAGAATACCTGCTGAGCGAACCGACACTCGCGGAGTTTGTAGACCTGCAGAGCGCCGGCGAACCCGACAAGGCAGGGCGTGCGGCGGCTGTTTCCAAGGTGCGGTCCGCACTATCGAAACTTGCCAAGGCAACACCGCGATACCAGTGCAAGGAATGCGGGTTCTCCAGCCAGCGCCTGCTGTGGCAGTGCCCAAGTTGCAAGGATTGGGAAACCCAGCGTCCGCACCGCCGGGTGCAATTCGACTCGCTGCTGCAACGAGGCAACGGCGCGCGCCCCTAAGTTCCCGCCGTACATTTCCGATCAAACCGCTGACATTTGCCAGCAGCCCGTAGCGATATCCGCCTTTACTGTTGTCTCGCCGTGCCTACGCCGGCGCGAGCGTCACTCGCTCGCTCACGCAGACTTCGACAACAAGGAGATCGGAATGACAATACGCAACAGACTGCTGATGGGCGCACTGACCGGCTGGATAATGCCGATGGTGGCGTTCGCCGGGCCAGTGAACATCAATACGGCCGACGCCGAGACCATTTCGGCCGAGCTGCAAGGCGTCGGACTGGCGAAAGCGCAGGCGATCGTCGAGTACCGCCAGGCCAATGGGCCGTTCAAATCCGCCGACGAACTCGTCGCCGTCAAGGGTATCGGCGAGCGTACG
>DATICC010000365.1:0-5515 GCA_035457045.1 Woeseiaceae bacterium
TACGTCCTGCAGATCGAGCAACACCCATTCGCTGCCTTCTTCGCCCTCGACACCGGTCGGCCGATGCCCGGATTCCCGGCATTTTTCTTCCACGGCCTCCGCAAGCGCCTTGACGTGCCTATTCGACGTACCGCTGGCAATAATCATGTAGTCCGTGACCGAGGTCATCTTGCGAACGTCGAGTACAGCGATGTCTTTTGCCTTGACGTCTTCAAGCGCACCTATCACCAGCTTGCACAACTTTTCACTGTTCATTCAGCTTTCCGATCCATGAAGAAATCCTGGCAACCCGGTCATCGCGTGGCGCCATCGGTGGCCGCATAACAACCGCTCTGGGCAATCACCTCGCGTACGCTGTCCGGCATCAGGAAGCGCGGGTCGCGACCTGCGGCCACCAGCTCCCTGATCTCCGTAGACGAAATCTCAAGTTGCGTTACGTCGTGAATATAGATGAATCCTGACTTTGCCTGGTGCAGGTCGCCAATCCGATGCGTGCCGCGGTCGGTCAGCAACTCGCCAAGCGGACCCAGGTCCGGTGCACGCCAGCCCGGCCGGTGTGCAACCACGATGTGTGCAAGCTGAAGGATCTCGCGCCAGTGATACCACTTGTGCAGACCGAGGAAAGCGTCCATGCCTATGATCAGTGCTATCGGGCGCAGCGGAAACTCGACTCGCAAAGTCGACAGCGTGTCGACTGAATACGACGGACCGTCCCGTTGCAGCTCCCGATCGTCGACAACGAAGCCGCGCTGTCCTTCCGTGGCCACCTGAACCATTTTCAGCCGCAACTCGGCGGCCGCGTGCGGGGTCGGGCGATGCGGCGGATTGCCGCAGGGCATGAAACGCACCTCGTCAAAGCGCAGCGCCTGCAACATCTCGAATGCCGTGCGCAAGTGGCCGTAATGGATGGGATCGAAGGTACCTCCGAAGACCCCCATGGAACTCAAAGCGGTTCTCCGTGGACAGAGCGATCAATCGTGCGCTGAACCTTGCGAGCGAGCCGGATGGTCATGCCGCCCTACGGATGCCGCGCGACAGGCACACCACGATGTCGGTGGCAATTGACCACGGATCGCCTCCGGATTGGCCCTTTGCCGCGGCATCCGCCAATCTCGCAAGTTTCAGCAGGCGAAAGAATTCGGCAGGCTCGTGCCGGCCGATGCATGCCCTCACCAGCCCCTCGCGATTGCGCCAGACGCCGGCCTTTTGCAGCGCACTGCCGAGTGTCGCTCCGTGGGCCACGCTGCCGGCCAGCTGCGCGAGCATGCGCAATTCCCTGCTCAATGCCCACACGACTATCACCGGCTCCATCCCCTCGACACGCACTGCGCCAAGGATACGTACGGCGCGAGCGGCGTCGCCACCGACCGCCGCATCGACCAGCTTGTAGACATCGAAGCGGCTGCTGTCCGCGACCGATTGCTCGACATCCGACGGGGTGACCTTTCCTTCCCCGGCCAGCAAGCGCAATTTGTCGATTTCCTGTTGCGCAGCCAACAAGTTTCCTTCGACCCTGTCGGCCAGCATCTGGATTGCTTCCCGGTCCGGGATCAACCCGGCCAGGCGCATGCGCTCGCCGATCCAGCGCGGTAATTCCGCCAGGCTCACGGGCCAGACCTGCACGCTGGCGCCGCGATTTTCGATCGCTTTGACCCAGCCCGAGACACTCACCGATTTGTCGAGTTTCGGTGCACTGACTATGAGCAGCAGATCCCTGCCGGTTTGTTCAACGAGCGCGGCGATTGCCTCGCTGCCCTCCTTGCCGGGTTTGCCGGTCGGCAGACGCAATTCGAGGATGCGGCGTTCGGCGAACAGCGACAGGTTGGCCGCGCTGCTGCCGAGTTCCTGCCAGTCGAAGCGGGCTTCGGCAACGTGCAGCTCGCGCGACTCCATGCCCGACTCGCGCGCCTTGTGACGGATGGCGTCGGCTGCCTCCTGCACCAGCAGGGGCTCGTCCCCGCTGACCAGGTAACAGGGCAGGAGCGAATTGCGAAGATGCGTCGAAAGCTGATTTGCCGGTATTTTCACGCGCTTCTAACGGAAAACCGGCCGGCCAGCCTGGATGTTCGGGCGGTGTCGGGATAGTTCATCTGGTACCGATCATACAGCGGGCCCCGGGAGCCAGCCAGCCGGTCGCTATGACCTTCTCAGGCATCGTCGAGCTGGTCCAGGGTCACGGATTCCCCGGCCAGCAGCACCGGGATGCCATCATCCACCGGATACATGCGCTTGCCGTCATCGGTAATCAGCGCCTCCCGAAGGGCCTCGGCGAGTACGACGCCGCTGTCGTTGACCAGCCGGCCCTCGGCTATGGCGGCATTGATCCGGCGCAGCTGGTCCGCGCCGGCGCGCGCAAGCCCCTTGTGGCTGACCGGGCAGCAAAGGATGGCCAGCAGGCGTTTATCCATTGCCGTCATGTCGGGCCTTTGTTTGTTGATCAATCACTTGTACGCTGTTTTGTTATGTTATAGCATTCTTAGGCGGTGTCGGTATGAAGCCGCCTTTTACCGCTGACATCTTACGGCAAGCATTTATGGATAACAGCCACGCCCGCGGAAATACGCTGCTGGACCGGACCGCCGTCGCCCTGTCCGGGCTGTGCCTGTTGCATTGCCTGGCATTGCCTTTCGTCGTCGGCTTGTTGCCGCTCGCCGGACAAGTCAACGGCAATCACTTTCACCTGCAGATGCTGCTGGTCGTGGTCCCCATCAGTGTCATTGCGCTCGCTCTCGGCTTCCGCCGTCACGGCAGCGTTGCGGTGATCACGGGCGGTGCGGCTGGTCTCCTGATTCTGTTTGCCGGCGCGACGGTGGTCCATGACCAGCTCGGACTGGCGGCCGACCGCATGGTCACGATCGTCGCCGCATTGACGCTGGCGGTCGCGCATTTCTATAACAGCCGCCTGTCATTGCATCTGCCGGCAGCGCAGTCCGCCGGCTAGCGTTCGAGCTGCGCCAGCAAATCCTGGCGATTCCGTCGCTTCAGCAAACTGGATAACAGCTCCCGGTCCTCGTCCCACGGGCGAAATCGCGGATTGCGGTGCAAACAGCGTGTCACGACACGCAGGGCCTCGGCTTCCTGACAAAGGCGCAGCAGTCGGCCCAGGTACGCCTGTGCGAAGAACAACACCGCATCATTGGACTCCCAGCGCGACATTTCCTCGAAGTACCATCGCCAGGCATCATCGACGTCAGTTTCGGCGTCTATCCCGTCGCGTATGTGTTTCAGTCCGCCGTCGCGATTGCCGCGGCTGATGAAACCGTAGGCATGATTGGCGACGGCCTGCCGCTCTTCCAGCAGCTTCCTCTCCTGAGCGGGCTGATCAATTGCGCGGGCATCGGGAATGTCCACCTCGACCTCGATCCCGGCGCGATGCATGACGGCGCCGGTCAGGCTGCAAAGCAGGAACAGTTGATACGCGACTCCGAGATCGAGCAAAGCTGCCGGCAGGCCCGCGAGCGACAGCCCGTGGAGAGCCGCGGACACGGCGATCATGGCGAGCGGAATCAACAGGTATGCCGGGGCACTGCGTGCCATCACCCTGCCGATCAGCAGCGGATTGATACTCGCAAGCGGTGAGCGTGTCATCGTGAGTATGGTCAGGGATGCAGGCATCAGCACAACGAACGCAAGCATCGGCGATGCTGCGATCATCGCGCGCGTATTTCCGGTTCCCGGCTCGCCCGAGAGCAGGATTTCCAGCCACACGACGGCTGCGACCGGCACCAGCGGAAACAGCGTCCACAGGCTGTCGACCAGGCTGAACATCTCGAGAGACGGCGGTTCGGGCTGGCGGCCGTGTGTTCGCGCATCCAGGATGGCGAGCAGGTAGCGCGCGAACGCGGGTGCAGCAATTAGCAGGAGGAACATTCCGAGCAGGCCGGCCCTGTTTGCGAGCAGCAGCAGTCCCGAGAAAAACAGCAGCGCCAGCAGCATCACCGCCTGAGTCAGCGGGTAGGCGATCTCGCGAGCCAGCTCAGAGGGTTTCACTGTCGCGGCCCGGGCGTTCGCGCTGCGGTTCGCGCGGCGGTATCGGGTCGTAGCCGGAGCCGCCCCAGGGATGGCAACGGCAGATCCGGCGCAACGTCAGCCAACCACCGCGCAGGCCGCCATAACGGCGCAACGCTTCCTCGGCATAGGCCGAGCAGCTCGGTTCGAAGCGGCAGTTGGCACCGAGCAGCGGCGAGATCAGTTTGCGATACAGCCAGACGAGAGCCAGCAACGGCCAGGCCAGGACTTTGCCCACGGCGTCGAGCATCAGAACCGCCGCCAGCGCGTTCCGTCAGGACCGTCTTCTATCGAGATGCCGGCTGCGGCGAGCTCCGCGCGCAGCTGGTCCGCTCTGGCAAAATCCTTCGCGGCGCGCGCCGCGCTGCGTTGCTCGATGAGTGACTCGATCTCGTCCTGCAACATTGCGCCGTCGCCGGCGAACCAGTCCTCGGCATCGCTTTGCAGGATGCCGACGAGATCTCCGGCGGCGAGCACGGATGCGGCCAGCTTCTGCCTCCGGATCGGGTCCGAAGATCGATTCAATTCGCGCGCAAGGCTGAAGATCTCCGCCAATGCTTTCGGCGTGTTGAGGTCATCCTCGAGCGCCTCGACCACGGCGTCCGGAACCTCGGTGCGCCGCCGGGTCTCCTGTGGCAAATCGATCGAGCGGATGGCGCCGTACAGGCGATCGAGCATGCGCCGTGCCGATTCCAGCGTTTCGTCCGACCAGTCCAGCGGTTGCCGGTAATGCGCGCTCAGCAATGCCAGCCGAATGACCTCCCCAGGAACGGTTTGCACCAGGTCGTGCACCAGCACGACGTTGCCGAGGGATTTCGACATCTTGGTATTGTCGATGCTGAGAAATCCGTTGTGCAGCCAGTAACGCGCAAATGCTTCGCCGTTGTGAGCGCAGCTGCTTTGCGCCAGTTCGTTTTCGTGGTGCGGAAAAACCAGGTCCTGCCCACCGGCATGTATGTCGATCGTGCGACCGAGGTGCCTTTCCGCCATCGCTGAACACTCGATGTGCCAACCGGGCCTGCCCCTGCCCCAAGGTGAATCCCAGCCCGGAAGGTCGGAAGTCGACGGCTTCCAGAGCACGAAATCGTGCGGGGCTCGTTTGTAGGGTGCTACCTCGACGCGTGCGCCGGCTATCATTTCTCGCAAATCGCGGCGCGACAGTTGCCCGTATTCCTTGTATGCGGATACGTCGAACAGCACGTGGGCTTCCGCCACGTAGGCGTGCCCGCTGTCGATCAGCGTGGCAATCATCCGGATCATGTCGTCGATGTGCCCGGTAGCGCGTGGCTCGACGTCGGGAGGACGGACGCCAAGCGCCGCCATGTCCTCGTTGTAGGCTTTGATGAACCTCTCTGTGATGGCATCAATGGGTTTGCCCGCCGCGCTGGCTGCGGCATTGATCTTGTCGTCCACGTCCGTGATGTTGCGTGCGAAGATTACCTGGTAACGCCGCCTCAGCACGCGCACGAGCAGGTCGAACACCACCGCCGGGCGAGCGTTTCCGATG
>DATICC010000366.1:0-4296 GCA_035457045.1 Woeseiaceae bacterium
GGACTATCGTTCCTCGGGTTGCGCGTCCTGTCACGTGGTCTACGCCAATGATCGCGACCCGAAGCACTCGGGGCCCTACGCCGCGTTCGGCCGCGACGGGCAGTCGCAGACGCTCGACCCGCTGATTCCCGGTGAGGCGCCCGGCCATCCGCTGAAACACGAATTCACGCGCGCCATCCCCACCAGCCAGTGCATGGTGTGCCACATGCACCAGCCGAACATGTTCCTCAACTCCTACCTTGGCTACACCATGTGGGATTACGAGTCGGACGCCCCGTTCATGTGGCCGGAGCAGCAGCAGGAACTGTCGATTGCGGAGCAGCGCGAGGTACTGGACAGGAACCCGGAAGGCGCGGTCGTGCGCGGCAAGTGGGCAGACCTCGATTTCCTGCGCAACGTGAGCGAAATGAATTCGCAGCTGCAAGACACCCAGTTCGCCGACTACCACGGCCACGGCTGGAACTTCCGGGCGGTGCAAAAGCGTGATCTGGAGGGCCGGTTGCTCGATGCCGACGGCGAAATCGTGACGAACGACGATCCGCAGAAGTTCGCGAAGGCCGTGCACCTGTCATCGATACACGCCGATGTCGGCATGCACTGTGTCGACTGTCACTTCAGCCAGGACAACCACGGCAACGGTCATCTCTACGGCGAGGTGGCCAGTGCCATCGAAGTCGAGTGCAAGGACTGTCACGGAACCGTGCGGGAGTATCCGGACCTCAGGACCTCGGGACCGGCGGCACCGCCCGGCGGTACCGACATGCGGCTCTACCGCAACGAAGATGGCCGCCGCCGTTTCGAATGGCAGGGCGACAAGCTCATCCAGCGCTCGGTGCTGGATTCGAGGAAGGAATGGACGCTGAGCCTCGTGAAAGACAGCGTCGACCCCGGGCACCCCGGGTACAACGCGAAAGCGGCGCGCGCGAAACTCATGAGCAACAATGTGCGAACCCAGGCCTGGGGAGCGGGCGTTGCGTTCGAAGACCTCGCGCACCAGGACGAAGAGATCGAATGCTTCACCTGCCACACCGCCTGGATCACCGGCTGCGCCGGTTGCCACCTGCCGGTCGAGGCCAACTGGAAAACGGAGCGGCATCACTACGAAGGCGGCACGGCGCGCAACTACGCCACCTACAACCCGCAGGTGGCGCGCGACGACATGTTCATGATCGGCAAACGCGGCCCGGTCAGCGACAGCAAGATCGCCCCTGTGCGGTCGTCATCGGCGCTGGTGCTCTCGTCCACCAATGCCAATCGCGAGCGCATCTACGTCCAGCAGCCTCCGGTTTCGGCAAGTGGCTACAGCTCGCAGGCGATGAACCCGCATTTCCCGCACACGGTGAGGAAAACCGAGACCAGGACCTGCAGCGGTTGCCACCTCAGCGAGAACGGTGGCAACAACGCCATGATGGCGCAACTGCTGCTGCTCGGAACCAATTTCGTCAACTTCGTCGGCTTCAACGCCTGGGCGGGACTGGAAGACGCGGTGCTCGCGACCCAGGTCACCGAATGGGACGAACCGCAGGCGGTCATCGGCAGCTACCTGCATCGCTACGCCTACCCCGACGACTATCGCAGGCATGTGGACGGGCAACGGAAGCTCACGTCGTCGCAGTCACACCGGTCCGGAGCGGCGCACTGTGTCCAGCTTCGGGGCGAGTATCTTTTCGCCGCCGAAGGTAACCGCGGGCTACGTGTCTACGACGTGGCGAACGTGGCGAACAAGGGGTACAGCCAGCGCATCGTCGATGCGCCGTTTTCGAAACTCGGCCACGACCCGGGACTGGAGTCCGTCGATGCGAGCTGCGTCGCATTGCCCACCAATCAGCCGATCCATCCGCCGCGCAATGAAGGCGAGCTGATGCGCGTCGACAACATGGAGCAGCCGTTTCACCCGATCTACAACTACGCGCTCGTGACCGACCGGGTCGAAGGCCTCATCCTCACGGACGTCAATACCTTTGCCGACGGGGATCTCGGCAACAATTTCATCGAGCGGGCGGCGACCTGGAACCCGGACGGCGTGCTCGATGGCGCAAGGCACCTGGCCATCGGCGGGTACTACGCGTACGTCATGGCGGACCGCGGCCTCGTCGTGGTCGATCTCGACCGGCCGCTGGAGCCGAGGCTCGCGGCTGTCGTGCCGCTCGTCGACGGGCGGGCTTCGGCGCTGCAATTCCGCTATCTCTTCGTCACCGACGATGAGGGCCTGAAGGTCGTTGACGTAACTCACCCGGACAGGCCGGTATTGCTCGACGGGTCGCTCGTGCCGATGGACGACGCACAACGCATCTACGTCGCGCGCAGTTATGCCTACGTGGCGGCCGGGAGTCAGGGTCTTGCTGTAGTCGATGTGTGGCAGCCGCCGGCGCCGAAGCTCGTGGAGTTCTTCGATGCCGGTGGCAGGATACGCGATGCGCGGGACGTCGTCGTCGGCAGCACGAACGCCTCGCTCTTTGCCTACATCGCGGATGGCGAAGGAGGGCTCAAGGTATTGCAGCTCACCTCGCCGGAATCGCAGCCGAATTTCTACGGCTTCAGTCCGCAACCACGGCCGGAGCTGATCGCGTTCTATCCTACCTCGAGCGCCGCGCTGTCATTGTCGAAGGGCCTGGACCGCGACCGCGGCGTCGACGAAACCGGCGGGCAGATCGCGGTGTTTGGCCGTAAGGGCGCGCGCCCGCTGAACCTGGAAGAAATGCAGAGGCTCTATCTCGATGCACAAGGAAACCCCTGGTATGTACGAGATGAATAGGATTGCAGTGCTGGTCTTGCTGCCCGGTGTGGCCTTGCCTCAGGCACTGCCGCAAAACGACAGCTACGTACACGAGGGTGTTGCGAGCTGCGCCACCTCGCAATGCCACGGATCGGCGCTGCCGCGCGACGGGTCCGCCGTATTGCAGAACGAATACGTCACGTGGACACAAAACGATCCGCACTCGCAGGCCTTTTTGACGCTCGCCACGAAAGAATCCGCAGCCATTGCACAGCGGCTGGGCATCGGGGACGCGCGCACGGCCGATCTTTGCCTCGACTGCCATGCGGACAACGTGTCTCCGGACCAGCGCGGCGAGCGCTTCCAGATTTCCGACGGCGTTTCCTGCGAAGCCTGCCATGGCGGTGCGCAGAACTGGCTTCCGACCCACCACAATGCCCCGGCGGTTTCGCACACCGACAATGTCGCCACGGGGCTTTATCCGACGGACCAGGTGCAGGCCCGAGCCGCCCTCTGCCTCTCCTGCCATCTCGGTACACAGGACAAGTTCGCTACGCACCGCATCATGGCCGCGGGCCATCCGCGGCTTGCGTTCGAACTCGACACATTTACCGAGCTGTGGCGCACGGCCGGACGCCAGCCGCATTATCGCGTCGATGCCGATTACCGAGAGCGCAAATCCGCGCCGAGCCACAGCTATACCTGGGGTGCTGGCCTTGTGGCAGATGGAAGGCAGCGCCTCGCCCTGATCCTCGGCCCGACGTTTGCGGGAGATTCACTGTTTCCCGAGCTGGGTCTCTACGATTGCCACGCCTGTCATCGCTCGATGAAGTCCGTGCAGTGGCGCGGCCTGCCGCGACACGGCGGAGCAGGGCCCGGCGTGCCGTTCATAAATGACAGCAGTTTCGTCATGATCGTAGTGCTGGCGCGGGCGCTGGAGGCGGACAACGCCGATGCCATAGCGAGCGCCCTGGCCCGCTTGCACGTGGCCGGCAGCCAGAGCTCCGACGTAGCCCGTAGTGCGGCGACGACACTGGATGACGAACTCCGCAAGCTGCAGGGCAGCCTGACTGAAGCACAATTCCGCGATCGCGAGCGGCAGATCCTGTCCGCGATCCTCGACTTCGGCGCTGCAGGCAACTTCCTCGACTACGAAAGCGCGGAGCAGGCATTCATGGCAGTGCAGATGCTGGTGTTCGAACTGCGCAATGACGAACTCCAGGCCGAAATCGATGCGCTTGCCGATGTCCTGCAGGATGACGAGCGCTACCGGCCGGCGCAGTTCGCACGGCTGCTGGAGAAATTCTCGGCCTCACGGTAATCACCGCAAGCCGACCCCTCTGGTCCGAGTCACACCCCTGCTCGTGGTTGCACACTGTGCGGGACCCCTGCCCGCTATTCGGCTGCATGTTAGACTTGAGCGGGCCGGAGAAAACAAAAAAGTCGGGATATGAATAAATTCTTCAGGGAACTGCGACGCCGCGAAGTATTTCGCACGGCCGGTATTTATCTCGGTGTCTGCTGGATCCTGATCGAGGTCGCCAACGTCTTCCTGCCGACCTTCGATGCTCCCGACTGGA
>DATICC010000367.1:0-5710 GCA_035457045.1 Woeseiaceae bacterium
CTTATCGAGCAGCCTGCGCAATGTTTCCTGCGCCAGCTCCAGTGACTGTCCGGCATTGATGTCCTCGACGGTGGGAAACTCCGCCGCCGGCAGGGTCGTCAACGTAAATTTGCTCCGCCCTGACTTGACCACCAGCTTCTCGCCACTTTGGCCGATCTGGACTTCCGCTCCCTCCGGCAGGGCCCTGCAAATGTCCAGCAGCTTTCTGCCCGGCACCGTGACTTCACCGCCCGTCTGAACGTCGACTGGCGCCGTAGCCACCAGCTCCACTTCCAGGTCTGTGGCCGTTATTGCCAGCTTGTCATTGTTTGCCACCAGCAATACGTTCGCCAGGATAGGCATTGTTTGCCGACGTTCAACCACCCCGATCACGGACTGCAAGGGCTTCAAAAGAGCTTCACGAGCAGCGGTTAGCTTCATGCATGACACCTGTTAATAAATATTGGAGATATCTCTGTTCTAGTTATTATTAGCGACCAAAGGGGCTGTGCATAACTAAATTTTTTCTAATCTTATCAGTAACCTATCTTTAGTAACCGCCACCCGGAAAACCTGTATGATCTGCGTCGTTCCTGTGAGTACCCTGTGCATTGTGGCTGATCCCTGCGGTCACTCAGGTAGTACCCACAGCTTTTCCACATCATCCTGTCAATGTTCTTAACAGGTTCATATAGTCCTCATCAACACGCTTTTCCTGTTCCCGTAAAGACGCAATCCGTCGGCAGCCATGCAGCACCGTCGTGTGATCCCTGCCGCCGAATGCATCACCGATTTCCGGCAAGCTGTGGCTTGTCAGTTCCTTCGCCAGGGCCATTGCGAGCTGTCGCGGTCTGGCGATGGAGCGCGTCCTCCTCTTGGAGAGCAGGTCGGCGACCCGCAGCTTGAAGTAATCGGCTACGGTTTTCTGAATATTTTCGATGGAAACCAGCCGTTCCTGCAACGCCAGCAGGTCGCGCAGTGCCTCCTTGGCAAAATCCACCGTGATCGGTTTGCCGGTGAACTGTGCGTTCGCTGAAACGCGGCGCAATGCCCCCTCGAGCTCGCGTACATTCGAGCGAATACGTTTGGCGATGAAAAAAGCAACCTCTTCCGGCAGGACCACGGACTCATTCGCGGCCTTGCTCATAAGGATTGCGACAGAGGTTTCCAGTTCCGGCGGCTCGATTGCGACAGTAAGGCCCCAGCCGAAACGCGATTTGAGCCGTTCTTCGAGGCCGCGCACCTCTTTCGGATATCGGTCACAGGTGAGCACGATCTGTCGATGTCCTTCGAGCAGGGCGTTGAACGTATGAAAGAACTCTTCCTGTGAACGATCCTTCCCGGCGAAAAACTGAATATCATCGATCAGCAGGGCATCCAGCGATCGATACGAGCGCTTGAAGTCTGAAATGGTGTTGTGTTGCAAACCCTTTACCATGTCGCCGACGAAGCGCTCGGAGTGCACGTAGCTGACCCTCGCCGACGGATCGCGCGCAAGCATCGCATTACCGATGGCTTGCATGAGATGTGTTTTGCCGAGGCCGACGCCGCCGTAAATGAACAGTGGATTGTAGGATTTTCCCGGGTTCTCGCCGACCTGGAATGCCGCGGCCCGCGCCAGCTGGTTGCTTTTGCCCTCGACAAAATTGGCGAAAGTGAAGGTCGGGTTCAGGCGGCTCGCAACAGGCGTGACCGCAGCCGCCAAAGTACGTGACAGTCCCGGCGGAGGCGGTGCCGCGTGGCGCGAGCCCACCTCGATGACCAGCTCCATCGCGTCACCGCTGCGGTCGATGAGCTGCAGGATTCTTTCCACGTAGTGCTGCTGCAACCAGTCGACGACAAAGCGATTCGGCGCCAGGAGTTTCAGTGCATTGCCTTCTTCGACCGCCTGCAGCGGTCGAATCCAGGTATTGAACTGTTGCTCGGGAAGCTCCGCCTGGAGTTCGCGGACACAGTCATTCCACAGCGTTGTCTCGGTCTGCAACGAGGTCCCCGGGCACATGAAACGAAAAGCGGAAAAATAAAGACGCTAACAAAAATGTCGGCGGACCGGCAGTCTAATACGTCTGTGCAGCTTGCGCCATCAAACGGAAAAAGCCACGAGGAGCATGTATTAACTGTTTGTTCTATTGACACTAATTAAGTGCCCGCGTACCCTTGCCGGCTTTCTTTTGGCTGGGGAGAGCCCCGGCACACACGCAGGAATCAGGCTCATGAAACGCACCTACCAACCCAGCGCATTGAAGCGGGCCCGCACCCACGGATTTCGCGCAAGAATGGCAACCAAGGGCGGCCGCCTGGTCCTCAAACGGCGCCGCGCGAAAGGCCGCGCCGAGCTTACCCCGTAGCGGCCCATGGCCAGCCGCCGGCGCAGACAGAAATAAATAACATGTCGGGCGAACGGCCCGATCACCGGTTTCAACGAACGAGCCGCCTGACGGATGCCGCGTCTTTCGGGCGCGTCTTCAGCAAGGCCCGCCGCAGTCGCGACAACATGTTTACCGTGCTGACAACAGACAACGCAGGCCAGGAGGCCCGGCTCGGAATGGCCATATCCAAGAAGCACTGCCGGCTCGCATCGTCGCGGAATCGCCTGAAGCGCATCGTCAGGGAGTCGTTTCGCCGTCACCGGGCGGAGCTCGAGGGGCTGGACATCGTCGTGCTGAACCAGGGCGGCACGCACCTGGCAGACAACAAGGCGTTGTTCGACAGCCTGGAGCGGCACTGGAGCAGGAGCTGCACGAGCCGCAGCACCACGAAGGACAACCGGGCCGATGGATAACCAGCGACTGTTGGTATGGGCGGCATTCGGCCTGATGCTCTGGATTACCTACCAGGCGTGGATGCAGGACTACGGACCGCGACCGGCGCAGCAGACCGAAGCACCGGCGCCTGTTGCGGAATCCCCGCCGGAGACCGGTCCGGAGCTGCCGGATCTGGCCGCAACCCCTGGCGAAGCACCGGCCCTGGAGGAGGCTGCGGCACCTGACCCGGCCCGGGCCGGGACGATCCGGGTAAGTACTGATGTACTGCACATCGAAATCAGTGAGCAGGGCGGGACCCTGCAGCGCGCGCAGTTGATCAGGTACCCCGTCGCCAAGAACCGCCCGAACGATCTCGTCGAGCTCCTGAGCCCCGAATCCGCAAACCATGGCTTGTTGCAGACAGGCCTGCGATCGTCCGGCAATGGCGCAGAAGCAAATCACCTCGCCAGCTTCAGTGCGCCAGCCAAACACTTCGAGCTCGGCGACCGGGAAGAGCTTCTTGTTCCGCTCACCTGGCACGACGAGCGCGGCGTTACCGTCGAAAAGGTGTTGCGCTTTACCCGCGGGAGCTACCGGATCGATGTTACGCAGACGCTGATAAATAACAGCGAAACAGAGTGGCGCGGCGCCGAGTATGCACAGATTCGCCGCCGCTCGTTTCCGATCGAGCGCTCGATGTTCGACGTGGATTCGTATTCGTTCGATGGGCCTGTGATTTTCAACGGGGAGAAGTCCGAGAAACTCGACCGGGATGACCTGATGTCCGACGGCCCCATGTCACAGACCGCAACCAACGGCTGGATTGCATCGATTCAACATCATTTCCTGAGTGCCGCAGCACCGACACAAGAGCAGCCCTACAATTACAACATCTCGGTGAGGGACAACGTTGCAATCCTGAGTCTCATTGCAGGAGCGACGACCTCGGTGGAGCCGGGTGGCGAGCACGCTTTTGAGACCGTCCTGTTTGTCGGGCCGAAACTACAGAATCAGCTCGAAGAAATTTCCCCGCAGCTCAAGCTCACAGTGGACTACGGCTGGCTGACAATATTGTCGCAGCCGCTCTTCTGGCTGTTGTCCAGGGTGTACAGCTTTGTCGGCAATTGGGGCCTTGCGATCGTTCTGGTAACGATCCTCATCAAGATCGCGTTTTACAAGCTGACCGAAGCGAGCGGGCGATCGATGGCAAAGATGCGCGAGATACAACCGCGCATGAAAGCACTGCAGGACCGCTACAAGGATGACCGGCAGCAACTCAGCCAGGCCATGATGGACCTCTACAAACGCGAGAAGGTGAATCCGGCCGCCGGCTGCCTGCCGATCCTGATCCAGATGCCTTTCTTCCTGGCGTTCTACTGGGTGCTGCTGGAAAGCGTGGAGATGCGGCAGGCGCCGTTTGCGCTCTGGATTACGGACCTGTCATCCCGGGACCCGTACTTCATTCTGCCGTTGATCATGGGTGCGGCGATGTTCTTCCAGCAAAAATTGAACCCGGCACCGGCGGATCCCGTGCAGGCGAAAGTCATGCAGATCATGCCGGTCGTGTTCACTGGTTTCTTTGCGTTTTTCCCATCGGGGCTGGTGCTTTACTGGGTGACCAACACACTGCTGTCCATCGCTCAGCAGTGGCGCATCAACAAGGTGGTACACCAGGAGGCGCTCGCGGCAAAGGGCGTCCGGAAAAAGAACAACGGCGAAGAGTAGGTCCCGGCAAGCGAAGACTCGCAGGCCGTCGCAGAGAGTGAGCAATATGCGCAACTACGCGCAGGATACTATCGCGGCTGCTGCGACGCCGCCCGGCAGCGGCGGGATCGCGGTAGTACGCATTTCAGGCCCGGCCGCACCCGAGATCGCGCGGCGGATCCTGGGCAGGCTGCCGCAGCCCCGCATTGCAACGCTAGGCGATTTTCATGCCGCAGACGGTCAACGGATCGATACCGGCATCGCTTTGTATTTCCCGGCGCCGCATTCTTTCACCGGCGAACACGTGCTGGAACTGCACGGGCATGGAGGACCGGTGCCGGTCTCCGACCTCGTCGGCGCAGCGATCGCGCTTGGTGCAAGGCGCGCCGAACCGGGAGAGTTCACCAAACGGGCGTTCCTGAACGACAAGCTCGATCTCGTGCAGGCCGAGGCCGTTGCGGACCTGGTGGGCAGCGGTTCGCGCCAGGCGGCGCGCGCCGCGCTGCGATCGTTGTCCGGCGAGTTTTCGGCGGCCATAGGCGCGCTGCAGGAGCAGCTCATCCGCCTGCGCATGCATGTAGAGGCTGCAATCGACTTCCCGGAAGAGGAAATCGACTTCCTGGCCGATGCAGGATTGCGCCGCACTATCGGGCAATGCGGGACTACTTTTGCGGAGCTGGCGGGCAAGGTGCGAACCGGCAGGCTGTTGCGAGACGGCTATCGGATGGTTATCGCAGGCCGGCCGAACGCCGGTAAATCGAGCCTGCTGAATCGCCTTAGCGGCGAGGAGTCTGCCATTGTTACAGAGATTGCGGGCACGACTCGCGACGTGCTGCGTGAACGTATAGACATCGACGGCCTGGTGGTCGAGCTCGTAGACACGGCAGGCCTGCGCGAGGATCCCGACCGCATTGAGGCGGAAGGGATCCGCCGCGCAAAGGACGCCATCCGGAGCGCCGACGCCGTGCTGTGGGTGGAGGATGCGGCCGGGCAACGCGATACCCAAGCGGACTACGCCGCGGCGGACCTGCCGCGTGACGTTCCAGTCCTCGTCGTGCGAAACAAGATCGATCTGAGCGGCGAAGCTCCTGGCCCCGTGGAGGCGCCGGTACCCACCATCCTGCTATCGGCCCTCACCGGCGCGGGCGTGGACTCACTCCGGGCGGCGATTCGCGACCTGGCCGGCTACGAGGACCTTGGCGAGGGCGCATTCACCGCGCGGCGCCGGCATCTCGAGGCGCTGCGGCGTGCGCAGGAACATTTCGACGCGGGCGTCCTGGCGC
>DATICC010000368.1:0-4403 GCA_035457045.1 Woeseiaceae bacterium
GGCCGAAAGCCGTAACGAACACGACATACGGAATCTGCTGCGTTCGCGAAAGCCCCTGCATGAGTTCGACACCACTGACTTTCGGCATTTGTACGTCGAGAAATACGAGATCCGGTTCGAGCCTCAGGATTTCCTGCCTGGCCTGTGCACCGTCATTGCAGCAGCCGACGGTTTCGAGACCTGGCTCTTTGTCGACGAGGCTGCGCATGAACCGCTGTGCCAACGGCTCGTCATCGACAATCAGCACCTTGATGGCTGTCTGGCCCGGATCCGGATTCGACATGAACTCCTCCCTGCGTTGCGCATTTCGACAGCCAGGCCCGTGAAAGTTTCCTGACTGCGGGCATTGCACCGCGAATTACGTCAATGAACTGCGGTTTTGCTTTGCGACCGGCAGCAATCCTGCGTGAACGGCACGGCCGTTTTCGGTTGCGGCGAGGGACCCGTATCGGCGTTTGCGCAAAAACCTGTTGCGAACAGGCCACGCGCGAGAATTTCGCGACGTGTCCTGATTGCCTGCAGTGGAATAAGTCGCGGCAATTTGGCCACGTTGCCTGTCACGCTCTGCACGATGTGTATTGCTGCGTGGCGATTTTCCCGCGTTCCGCAATTCGCGCCCACGCAATTCCCCTGGCACTGCAAGTTTGCGTATTCACCACAGGCCGGGCGCGGCGTATCAGTTGCGCTGACTCTGAAAATAACCGCGCAACGATCGGATCCACCTGATTCGCTGCGTCCCGAGCCAATGGAGAACATGCATGAACAGGAATACCGTTACACAGAACGCCATACGCCAGGCGATCCGGCAAGCATTGTATGCCGGCGCGATGGCAACGGCAGTCGGCTATGCGACGACCGCCGGCGCGCAGGAACCCACTGCGATCGAGGAAATCACGGTTACCGGTACGCGCATTACGGTACCGGGCGTGGAATCGTCCAGCCCTATTTACTCGGTTGACAACACCGAGATCGAGATGCAACAGCAACCCGAGGTGGAACGCATCCTGCGGCTGCTGCCGATCACCAAGCCGGACGACGGGCAGAACGTCAACAACGGCACGGTCGGAGTTGCCACGATAGACCTGCGCGGCCTCGGTTCGCAGCGCAACCTGGTGCTGATCGACGGCAAGCGCGTTACGCCGTACAACTACGACGGCATCATCGACACGTCGACCATACCGACGGCGCTGATCGACCGGATCGACATCATTACCGGCGGCGCTTCGGCAGTGTACGGTTCGGACGCCATATCGGGCGCCTTGAACTTCATCATGAAGCGCGACTTCGAGGGTGTCGACCTGCGCGGTTATTACAGTGTGTCCGACGAGAACGACGGCGACATCCGCAACCTGTCCCTCACGCTGGGTTCGAACGTGGCCGACGGCCGCGGCAATGCGGTGGTGAACCTCAACTGGAGCGACCGCGAGTCCGTCCTGCTCGGCGCCCGGCCGTTGGGCAATATCGGCATAGGTACCGCGGACGGCTCGAATTACGCCGAGTACCTTGCCGGCGAAGGCCCTGAGCCCGGTCCCGCCGGTTGCGGCGGGCCGGGATCGGTGGTGTCGGGAGGTTCGACAACAACCCTGCCGACCCGGGTAGCGATCGCGGGCGGCACCCAGCCGCTGGGACAGTTTCGCGACGACGGCACGCTCGCCGGGAACTGCAGCGTGTTCAACTTCAACCCGTTCAACTACTACCAGACGCCGCTGGAACGGTTCGGCGGCAGCGCGCTTGGTCACTTCGAGATCAACGAACATGCGGAAGTCTACACGCGCATCAATTTCAGCAGTACCAACGTGCGCTCGCAGGTCGCGCCCTCGGGCGTTTTCGGCGATGACTTTTTCACGCCGCTGTCGAATCCGTTGATGTCGGACCAGGCGCGCAACCTGATCATCACGCAGGCCGAGGCCGATCGCGTACTGGGCAATGTCAACGTGGCCGGCACGCCGGATCCGAGCAGCCCGGGGGACTTCCTGTTCGAAAACTGGCGCGACGTAAACGGTAACGGCGTGGTCGATGCAGCCGACGATTTGCGGTTGCAGTACCGTCGCCGCACGGTGGAGTTCGGCGAACGTTCGACGGGTTACGACAACAACGCCTTCCAGCTCGTGCTGGGAACGCGCGGGCGACTGATCGGCGAATGGGACTACGACGTTTCGTTCCAGCACGGCGAGTCGGATCGCACCAACGTCGATGCGGGGTACACCAATCTCAGCAATATCGAGAATGCACTCAATGTGGTCGACGTGAACGGCGTGCCGACCTGCCGCACGGGAGGATCGTCCTGCGTGCCGCTCAACCTGTTCGGCGGTTACGGATCGATAACGCCGGAGATGGCAGCGTACTCCAGCGCCACGGCACTCGAGCAGCAGAATTACGAACAGACCATCTACACGGGATCGGTCAGCGGCCCGATCAGCGCCCTGCAGTTCCCCTGGGCCGACAGCGCCGTCGCAGTGAGCGTGGGCGCCGAGTACCGCGAGGAATTTGCCGTCACCACACCGGATGAGTGCAAGAAGGAGCCACCGGACAGCTGCCTCGGCGGCGCCGGCGGCAACGTACTGCCTATCCATGGAGGTTTCGACGTCACCGAATTCTTCGGCGAAGCGATCGTGCCGATCGTCAGCGGCAAGACGGGGCTGCAGCAGCTGGACCTGGAACTGGGCTTCCGCGCTTCGGACTACAACCCGAGCGGGTCGAACGAAACCTGGAAAGCGGGGTTCAGCTACCGTCCGGTCGAATCCCTGCGGGTTCGCGCGATGATGCAGCGGGCCGTGCGGGCGCCGAACGTGGGAGAGCTCGCGAATCCCAACGTTACCTCACTACGGAACGCGTCCTACGATCCCTGCTCCGTCGGCAATCCGAACCCGATCGATGCAACGCTGCAAGCGCTTTGCATTTCGACGGGCATGTCGGCGGCGCAGGTGGGCGCGGTCGAGGACATCGTGTCCGGGCAGGTCGATACCTACGAGGGAACGGACCTGACACGTTTGCCGGAGCCTGAAACGGCGGATACGCTGACGGCGGGCTTCGTGTTCACGCCCGACTTCGAGCTGGGGCCGGTCGATGGTGTGGTGCTGTCCGTCGATTACTACGACATCGACATCCAGGACATCATCGGCATTTTCGGCGCACAAGAGGTACTGGATGGCTGCTACGTCGCAGGCCTCGCCTCGGAATGCGACAAGATCAATCGCATAGGCGGAACGCTGACCTTGCCGGGCGCGGGCATCGAGTTGTTCACGACGAACCTCGTCAGCCTGCAGGCGGAAGGTGTCGAAGTGGGACTCACGATGGCCGTGGAAATGGGCCGGTTTGGCGATCTGGATATTTCGGCAAACTATAACCAGTACCTGACACAGGAATCGCAGAGTGCCTCCTTCATCCCGGTCACGGATTGCCTGGGACGGTTCGGCACGACCTGCGAAGGCCCGTTGCCGAAGTCACGCTGGATCCAGAGAACGTCCTGGCACTTCATGGACGACTTCACCGTGTCCTACCTGTGGCGGCACATCGGTTCCGTATCCGTCGAGTCCGCCGAAGCGGCATCGACGTACTCCGCGTTCCGCAAGATCGACCCGACCGACTACGTCGACCTGACTGCAACGTGGCAGGTAACGGATCAGATCAACGTGAGCGCTGCAATCCAGAACCTTTTCAACCAGGATCCGCCGGTGGTTGGCAACGAAGCGGCAGACACCTCGTCCAATAGTGGCAACACCTTCCCCAGTATGTATGACACGATTGGGTCCGTGTACACGGTGGGTTTCCGCTACACGTTCTGAAGCATCGGCAGTACCGGCTGTGGCGGGCGTCGGCCCGCCACAGCTTTTTTGCCTGGAGTACCGGGTGATCCTGTCGCCGACTACGGATCCGGCCTGAGGTTATCGATTACTGCATAATCCCTTGCACGAAACGCCCGGCTCGGCCGGGTTCCGGCAACGGGGTATGCAATGGATTTTCATCAGGGACGGATTTCGCTCGGGCTGCTGTCACTTGCCATCGCGCTGACGTCGCATGCCGCTGAAGAACCGGAGTCGACGAAGTTCAGGGACCCGGACGATGGCAAGTTCGATGTCAGTGCCTATCTCGACACGGCCTACGGTTTCCTGCCGGTACTGGCGCCGATCACCGAGCCGGCGGTCGGTTACGGCGCCGCCGCCGCGCTGCTCTTCATCGATCGCCCGGAGTCCGACCGGGAGGGCAAGGGTTACGCACGCCCCAACATCGGCATGCTGGGCGGACTTGCCACCGAGAACGGCACCCGCGGGTTGTTCGGCGCCCACATCGGCAACTGGAAAGAAGGGCGGCTTCGGACGCTGGTGGGTGTCGTCGACGCGGACGTCAACCTGACTTTTTTCGGGCTGGGTGGCGACAGCGCGGCGAGCGGGCAGGGCGTCGAC
>DATICC010000369.1:0-3773 GCA_035457045.1 Woeseiaceae bacterium
CGTACTGGATGCGCTGACAAGTTGCGGCATCGACCATCTCGACATGCCGCTGACGCCACTCAAGGTCTGGCAAGCGCTCCATCCCTGACGATTGTGCGCCCGTCGCGGACGTAGCGATGGCCTGGACGCATACAGCGCGAAACGGGCGACCTGAATTCGAATATGCGACTCACAGCGAAATGTCGCACAACCTGAAGTGAACCCCGCCAACGTTTAGTCGTTTCCCGTCTCGCGACTTGCAGGATTGTGACTACAATCCGGCCAACACCGGTATCGACCCTGGAGACGGACGTGGACGTACGATCGACAACCGAGAGCGCCGATACCGGTGCAAGCATCGCAGCGAAGACGAGCGACTATCCGCCGACTGCGCAGGCCTGGTACTGCGTAGCGATCCTCGCACTCGTCGTCATGGTGAACTTCCTCGACCGTGGCATCCTCACGTTGCTCGTCGAACCCATCAAAGCCGATCTCGGCCTGAGCGACGTGCAGATGAGCCTGGTAATGGGGTTCGCATTCACCTTCTTCTACGCGATCTTCGGCTTGCCGGTTGCGAGACTGGTAGACCGCCACAGCCGCAAACATATATTGGCGGCGGGCGTCGCCATCTGGAGCCTGATGACGGCGTTTTGCGGGCTCGCCGGCAACTTCTGGCAGCTGTTCCTCGCGCGCGTCGGTGTCGGCGTCGGCGAAACGACCAGCGGCCCGTCGGCGTATTCGTTGCTGTCGGACTACTTTGCTCCGGAGAAACTACCGCGCGCCATCGCCGGAATGAACCTGGGCTTCGTTGCAGGTTCGGGCCTCGCACTGATTATCGGTGGCGCGGTGATCGGCGCCGTGGGCGCATCGAACGATATCCAGTTGCCCGGCAATATCACGCTGCGCGGCTGGCAATTTGTCCTGATCATCGTCGGCCTGCCCGGCCTGATCGTTTCGGCGCTGATGCTGACAGTGCGCGAGCCGAAGCGCCGCGGCGGTGCAGTCCGGCAGGAGCAACCGATAACCGAGGTTTTCAAGTTCCTCGGCTTTCACTGGCGCGTCTATGCCCCGATGTTCCTCGGCCTCGCGCTGCGTTCCGTGCAGATGTTCGGGCTGGCCATGTGGGGCCCGGCGTTCTACGGCCGGACCTACGGCTGGTCTCCCACCCAGGTGGGCTATGTCATGGGGGCGAGCCTGTTCATCGTCATGCCGCTCGGCCTGTTTGCCGGCAGCTGGCTGGCCGAACACTACTGGAGGAAGGGGCGCCACGACGCCAACATCCGCGTCGTCGTGCTCAGCACCGTCATTGCCGTACCTCTCGGCATGGTCTCGCCGCTGATGCCGAGCCCGTGGCTCGCGGCCGGTTTCGGTTTCGTCGCCGGCTTCTTCAGCAGCATGGCGGCGCCGCCGGAGAACGCCGCACTGCAATGCGTCACGCCGAATCACCTGCGCGGGCAGATGACCTTCCTGTTCCTGTTCATCATGAACGTCATCGGCATGGGGCTGGGTCCGCTCGTCATCGCGAGTTTCTCGCAGTACATCTTCACCGAAGAAGGCATACGTTATTCGATGTTCCTCGGTTCGCTGCTGCTCGGACCTCCGGCTGCGTTTATCTTCTGGCTGGGCATGCGGCCTTACGGCCGGGCCATGGCGGCCGGAGGCGTGCTGCCCTCACCCGCCGCTGCGGCGAAGTAGACGGCTGCGCTTCGATGCTCGCTATAAGGTGAGCATCGAGCTGAGCCGGGTTTCGAGGAGCGAAAGCTCGGTCAACGCACCGCGAAAGCCGACGTAACCGTCCGGACGAACCAGGAATACGCGGTCGTACGGTGAGTTTCCGTAGTCGCGTTCGACCGCTGGCGAGCTGCGCAATTCGTGCGTCTGCATCACTTGCCCGTAGCGTTTCTGCAAGCGTGCCAACGACCTGTTTCCATCTCCTTTATCAGCGGTGGCGCCGCGCAGCACAAACAGGGTGAAACCTGTGTGTCGCGTCAGATCGTACAAGCTGCGCCCGCCCCCGAGGTCGGCATCCGGTGCGCGATCGCCGATCGCCGGGCCGGGCTGCACGGACAGCCCCTCGATGGGCCGGACATAGTCGCGGTACGTGTACGAGATCCCGGAGCAGCGCCCGACCACCTGTTCGAGAAAAAGCGGGTCGTTCATGCGTGCGGCGCGCTCCTTGATGTCCTTGCCATGACCCATGAAGATCTCGTGCAGCGAAGAGGCCGCCCAGATTACCTGTTCGGCGATCGGCCGGCGCTCATCGACATAGCTGTCCAGGAGTTCGGGACGGGCGAGGCCCCGCAGCACGAAACCGAGTTTCCAGCCGAGATTGCTGGCATCCTGCATGCAGCAATTCATGCCCTGGCCACCGGTCGTCGAATGCACGTGTGCCGAGTCGCCAGCAAGAAATACCCGTCCTTCGCGATAATTCTTCGCCAGCCGTACCCAGCTTTCCCATTTCGAATGCCAGACGGATTCACCGAGTGATACACCGTCGAAGTGCTTGTCGACGATACGCTTGAACGCAGCGGCAGGCGAAGCGGCAGGGCCCGCCGCCTCACCGCGATCGCTGAGCAGCAGTCGATAGAAGCCCCCAGGCAGTTTTACGATCATGATGAAGTGGTCCGTGCCTGCACAGTAATGGACGTAGTCCTCGGCATCGGGGAAGCCTTCGAGAAACACGTCCAGGTTTTGCAGCACCGTGCCTTTGTAGTCGCTGCCCTCCTGCTCCAGCCCCAGTGCTTCGCGCACACGCGAGTTGATGCCGTCGCAGGCGACGAGATACTGGCATCGCACGATTTCATTGTCATCGCCGTTACCGGTATGTGCCAGGGTTGCGATTACACCATCGGCATCCTGCGTAACGCTGGTGCACTGCGTATTCCATTCCGTACCGAGGCCAAACTCCCCGCGCAAGTAATCGCGGATATAGTTTTCCGAGTCGCATTGGCCGTGGATGAGGATGTACGGATAACGGCAGTCGAGGGTCGTGAAGTCGAGGCCGGGACGGACTTCACTGCGCTTGCCCGCTGTATCGACGTAATGCAGCACGTAGCCTTTGTTGTGAATTCCGTGTGCGAGATAGGGCTCTAGCAAGCGCTTATCAATGCGTTCGAGGATTTCGAGGGTGCGAGCGTGCACGGCGATCGCGCGCGAGGTATGCCCGGGACCTGGCAAGCGATCCACCGTGCGAAATTCGACGCCGTGCCGGGCCAGTTCGAGCGACAGCATGCTTCCCGCCGCACCACCGCCAACGATGAGTACTTGCGTGTCGCTGGTTCGCATCGGGTTTTCCCCCAATCTTCAGCGCACAGTGCACAGAAGCAAAGGGCGCGTCCATCGCTGGACGCGCCCTAGTTGTACCTGCTATCGCGGCGCAGCCGTCACTTGCACCGCGGGCTTTAGAAGTTCCTGCCGAACGAGACGTACCACTCCGCGGGCCGTCCCGGCTGCCCTTCGACCGTGTTCTGGCCGAAGAAGGTGAGATCGAAGATGTTCAGGAAGAACTCCTCGTCCGTGACGTTCGTGCCACCAACCGCAACTGTCCACTTGTCGTCCGGGCTCGCCCACTGCAGGCGAACGTTGAGGAGTTCGTAACCCTCGGCGCACGACAACTGCGAAGCAAACGCGGAACAGATCTCGGTCTGCCCATATACATCGACACGCGGCGTCAGCATGGCACCGCCGGAGAGCGAGATGTCGTAGGCAGCGCCTATCGTCCAGTTGTACTCAGGAACGAAGTTCGACGAGCTGCTGCAAGTGAATCCAGGGTCCGGCGAACCGTCGAGGTTGAG
>DATICC010000370.1:0-2445 GCA_035457045.1 Woeseiaceae bacterium
TAAAGATCATCGGCGCTTACGGCTATGCCCGGGAACTGAGCAGCGGCAAGGACACGCCCAGCGGCCACTGGGAGATTGCCGGTGTGCCCGTGCTGTTCGATTGGGGCTATTTCACCAAAGCAACGGATACTTTTCCGAAGGAACTGCTCGACAAGCTCATTGCCCGCGCCGGGCTGCCGGGCGTGCTGGGTAATTGCCACTCGTCGGGTACGACTATCATCGAGAAGCTCGGTGAAGCGCACATGAAAACCGGCAAACCGATCGTGTATACGTCGGCTGACAGCGTTTTCCAGATCGCCTGCCACGAGGAAACTTTCGGTCTCGATCGCCTGTACACGCTCTGTGACATCGCGCGCGAACTGGTCAACGACTACAACGTCGGTCGCGTGATCGCACGGCCTTTTGTCGGCACCAACGCAAAGAACTTCTCGCGCACCGGCAACCGGCGCGACCTGACGGTCGAGCCACCGTCAGCTACGCTGCTGGACCGGCTGGTCGAGAGCGGAGGAGAGGTGATCAGCGTCGGCAAGATCGCCGATATTTTCGCGCATCGTGGCATCACGAAGAAAATCAAGGCGACCGGCAATGCGGCGTTGTTCGATGCCACTCTTGAGGCGCTACGCACCGCTCCGGATCGCTCGATCGTATTCACGAACTTCGTTGATTTCGACATGCTGTACGGGCACCGGCGTGACGTCGAGGGATACGCGACCGCACTGGAGTATTTCGACGGCCGCTTGCCGGAATTGATGAAAGCGATGGCGCCGGATGACCTGATGATCATCTGCGCCGATCACGGCTGTGATCCCACCTGGCCGGGCAGCGATCACACGCGAGAGCACATACCGGTGCTGGCATACGGCGCCGGCATCAGGCCCGGATCGATCGGCGAACGTGAAACGTTTGCTGACATCGGCCAGAGTCTTGCAGGTCATTTCGGACTTCGCCCCATGGATTACGGGCGGAGTTTTCTCGACTGAACCGATCAGTGACCGGTCACGGCCGCATCAGGGAATGGTCTTGCCGCCGTCCCAGAAATGGTACTGCTCGTCCGAGCCCTCGATCCTGCTCTCTATCCACTCGCGGGCGTCCTCGACATTGGAAAAGAACGCGAGCGGCATGCCCCTGTTGACCGAAACCGACTCGACGAAGTCGCCCAATTCGCCCATTTGTTCGTCGACGTAGGCTATCGCCTCGAAGCGGCCCAGCAGTCGCATTGCACCTTCGGATGCCAGGTTGTAGACCTCCATCGCGTCCAGCCTGGGCCCGGTCAGTCGCTCGTTGATCAGGACGCGGTAACAATCGTGCTTCTCAGCCGCCGCAAGAACCTCCTGCATGTAGTTCAGGACGGTTTCACGCGAGTTCGTCCCCGTCACCTCGATGTAAAGGTACTGTCCCCGGTTCTCGACGATGCACTTGTACGCCATGCCACTTTGAACCCGTGTGAGCCGCGCGCTGCATTTCTTGTGGATACAACAATAGAACAGTGCATCGGCTGCGGCAAGCGGCAGCAGGATTGCTGATCAAATCTGGCGCCTTGCCTTGTTCGCCACGTCAACCGGCAGGCCGGATGCGTCGCGCTCCGCGGGCGGGTTCGCGCTGCATCACGGCGTAACGGGCGCGCGTCTCGGGTTCGAGGAACCTTGCCCGGGTCACATACCCATGCCGCTGATAAAAGGACTCGCTTGCCGGCGTGAAGGTTTCCAGAAACGTGGCTATGCCTGCGCGGTCCGTTTGTTCCAGCACTGCCCGCATCAATTCGCGGCCTATACCACGCCCCTGCAGCTCTGGAGAAATCCCGATGATCGACAGGTACCAGCTGCCTGCATCGACTACGGTCATCGTGTGCTGGTGCATGAACCCGGTCATCGCGGTGTAGACCTGGCAGCAGCGCTCACCCATATGCTCGGCTATGAATGCCTTTTTCTGCGCCGACAGCGTTTGCAGGATGGCGGGATCGAGTGGCTTGTTCCAGATGGCTGCCCCGGATGACGGATCTGCGGGAAGAACCAGCTGCCCGTACTCCTCGGCCTCGATCATGGAGTAATCGAGGTAACGGATCATCGCCTCTTGCGCGGCTTCGGGATCGTCAGATGCCGCCGCCGCAAGGGTCCGGTAAAAATCATCCTCCGCAAGCGCTTCGTACAAGGTCCGCGCCGCAGCCGGGTAGCGGCAGGCATAATTCATTGTGCGCTCAAATCGCAGGTCAGGGGTGCCGGTCGAGGCAGATTCCAGCGGGGGTTCGTTTCGCTGTCGAACTGCGCCTCGTTCAGGTTGGTGGGATTTGCACGCATCCATTCGACGATGACGTCGCGAACCAGTGGGCCTTCGTAGTCGATCGCGAAACCCTCTGCGGGCATGATCGGCGTCAGGACACTGTCACCACCGGTGACCAGGAAGTCATTGGTTACGACCAGCAGCCGTTCCTCGTCCCGGACCTCGCGA
>DATICC010000371.1:0-3177 GCA_035457045.1 Woeseiaceae bacterium
TACGCCGCCATTGAACGGGAACGGGCGGTCGACCACCCAGCGCGCGGCCTGCTTCACCGGGTCCCAGGCCAGCAGTTTGCCCGGGCTGAATGGCTGGCCATCGACTTCCGTCATCATTTCCAGCGTGTCGCGGTAGTCGTCTCCTCCGTGCCAGGTCGATATGCTGGGAATATCGACGACCGGTACATAGGCAAGTTTTTCTCCGGGGTGCCAGGCCATCGGGTTCCAGCTGTGCGCTCCCCACATATTCGGCCACACGGCAACCGCTTCGCCTTCCGGCCGATTCCAGTACTCACCCGCCGGATCGTATACGGGCCGTCCGGTTTCCATGTTGATGTGCGTCGCCCAGTTGACCTTCGCGTATTTTTCCGCGGACAGCAGTTCACCGGTGCGTTTGTCCAGCACGTAGAAGAATCCGTTCTTCGGTGCGATCAGCAGGGTGTCGCGTTTCCTGCCGCCGATTTCGAGTTCCGCCAGCACGATGTTCATGGTGGCGTTGTAGTCCCAGCTGTCGCGGGTCACGGTCTGGTAATGCCAGGCGTACTCCCCGGTATTGGCGTCTACGGCAACGACCGAGGACAGGAACAGGTTGTCGCCGCCTTCCGGGCTGCGCAACGCATGCACGTACGGCACCGCGCCCGAAGTTCCGAAGAACAGCAGGCCGGAGTCTGGATCGTAGGTCATCTCGTTCCAGTTGTTGCCGCCTCCGCCGAATTCCTGCAAGGCAGTGCCGGACCAGGTCTTCTCCGCCATTTTCATCGCGGCGCTGGTATTTTCTTCCGGTTTGTCGCTGGGCACGATGAAAAAGCGCCATAGCTGTTTTCCGGATTTCGCGTCGTAGGCGCTGACGTAACCGCGGGTTTTCTGGTGCGATTCCGAACCTGCGTTGCCGACGAATACCTTGCCACCGCCGACGTACGGGGAATCCGAGATGCCGTAACCTTGCGCCGGATCGCAGGTCTGCTGCGACCAGAGTTCCTTGCCGTTGGCCGCATCGACGGCCAGCAGTCGGCAATCCGCCGTCGTGACGTATACCTTCCCGTCCCACACAGCGACGCCGCGATTGACCCGCGCAAGCCATGACGTCTCCGGACGCGTCGCAAAAGCCGCGCGCACATTCGGATCGAAGCTCCAGAGAACCCTGCCGTTACGTGCATCCACCGCATAAGCGACGGAGTAGGCCGCGGAGAAATAAATAACACCGTCGACGACGATTGGCGTAGCCGAAATTCCGTCCGGTGCCGGAATCGCGCTCACCCAGGCAAGGCCGAGGTCTTCGACGTTTCCGGCATTGATATCGTCAAGCGGGCTGAAGTGCTCGCCGGCGAAATTGCCGCCTTTGAGGAACCAGTTGTTACCTTTGCCGGATTCCGCCAGCACCCGTTCCTCGGTGACGTCGGCTGCGCCCTGCGCGGCGCCAGTCGACAGGCCCAGCAGAACACATGCAACCCTTTGTATTGTTTTCCGGTTCATCAGAGTCCTTCCGCTGATTCCCATTCTTCACTCTCTTTCATTGGCCATCCACGCCGCGAAGGAACGCTACCGCATTTCGGCCAATGGCATCCACTGCGTAACCACCCTCCAGAACAGTCAGCACAGGGATTCCGAGCGACCGGATCCTTCGACCCATCTCGATGTAATCGCCGGTCTCGATACCGAAACGTGTCGTCGGATCGCCGGCATAGGTATCGAGGCCCAGGGCGACGACAACGGCTGGCGGCGAAAATCGTCGGATAAGCGCCAGCGCATCGTCCAGCTCGTTTTGATACTCGTTCCACATTGTGCCGAGTGGCAGGGGATAGTTGACGTTGAATCCGTGCCCCTTGCCCGCGCCCTGTTCGTCGCTGTAGCCGAGGAAGTAGGGGTACTCATCAGCGGGGTCCGCGTGCAGCGACACGGTCAGGACGTCGTTGCGCTCGTAGAAAATGCTCTGCGTGCCGTTGCCGTGGTGATAGTCGACATCGAGTACCGCAATCCGGTCCATGCCGGCATCGATCATGGCCTGGGCCGCAATTGCGGCGTTGTTCAGGTAGCAATAACCTCCGGCCATTTCGCGCGACGCGTGGTGGCCGGGCGGGCGGCAAAGCGCAAAAGCATTCTGGCGCACCGACTTGACGATGTCGGCGCCGGTCAGCGCTATGTCGGCGGATCGGCGGATCGCCTGCCAGCTTCCGGCAACGATCGGCGCGCTGTCATCGAAAGCGTAACGACCGAGGCGCCCGAGGATCGAGCGCGGCACCTGGTCACGCAGGCCGGCGCAGACGAAAGTCTGTGCTCTCGCGTTACTCGCTTTCATTCCCGCCTGCTGCCACTGCGCCCACGCGTTTTGTAGAAAATCGACGTACTCCTGCGCATGCACACGGATGAGTTTTCGCGCATCGAAGGCGGCCGGTCCGCGCATTTCGCCCAGTCCGGCATCCTGCAGCGCGGCGATGACATGGTTGGCCCGCTCCGGGCACTCCGGGCTGGCCTTGTAGTCATCGCCGCTCGCCTCGAGCAGGCCGCGATGCAGTTCGTGGTCGGCCGAGAAGACCGTGATCAAGGTGATTTGCCGGAGTTGACCGTTTCGATTTCCAGGTCGAGTTGCAATGCCTGGTCCAGCGCATCCCGCAGGCCCGCGATTTCCATGCCGCGATGGATGGCCTGCTTCGTCAGGCGCACGGCAAGCTCGTCATTGGCTGATATCCTCTGCGCGATTGCGTCGGCCTCCGCCGCGAGCCGGTCGGCCGGTACGACCCGGTTCACGAGCCCGAGCGCTGCGGCGCGCGATGCATCCACCTTGTCATCGCCGGTAAGCAACAACTCGTTCGCAGCTTTAGGGCCGATGATCCAAGGCAGGATCAGGCAGACGACGCCGCTGCCGAAGCGGACTTCCGGGGCACCGAAAAGGCATTCTTCGCTGGCAACGGTGATATCGCACACCGCGGTGATTTCCATCGAACTGCCGAGGCAATAGCCATGCACGGCGGCTATGGTCGGCTTCGGGCAGTCCCAGAATCGCATGATCAGGTCGAAATCACGCCGCAACTCGCGGCGCGTATGTTCCGCCAGCGACTCACCGCCGGCAGGCGTGCCGATGTCCAGGTCGAAACCGGCCGAGAAAGCCCGGCCTTCGCCGCTAAGGAGGACGACGCGCACATTCTCGTCGCTCTCCGCCTGGTCGAGCGCAGCCGCCAG
>DATICC010000372.1:0-2694 GCA_035457045.1 Woeseiaceae bacterium
CTTTCTGGTGCATGAAACCGTTCGTATAGCGATAGAAGCGTATGCCATCCATGCCGGTCCTGCTGATGTGGGAAAACGACGCCAGGTACACCAGCCAGTGGTCGGGATTTGCGGGTAAGAGCACGCGCACGTCGACGCCGCGCAAGGCGGCGAGTTGCAATGCGGCGACGATCTCGTCGTTTGGCACGAAATACGGGCTGGCAATCCAGAAGCGCGAAACCGAGGAGTTGATTGCAGCAAGGAACATCAGGTTACAGGTCTCGACCCGGTCCGCCGGGCTGCTCGGCAGTACCAGGGCATCAACGTCACCTTCGACTTTCGATGACCAGTCGAGCCCCTCCAGCAGTTGTCCGGTCGCCCAATGCCAGTCCTCGAAGAAGATCAGTTGCAGCGCATCCGCCGCAGGCCCTTGGACGGATGCGTGCGTGTCGCGCCAGTGCCCGACCCTTTCATCCTTGCCGAGGTACTCGATGCCGACGTTCAGTCCGCCGAGAAAAGCAGTCCTTCCGTCGGCAATCATGATCTTGCGATGATTGCGGAAGTTGATCTGGAAGCGATTTCCCATGCCCTTGGTCGTATGAAACGGCCGCATGTCGATCCCGCCTTCCCGGCACTCCCGGATGTATCGCGCGGAAAGTTTATGGCTGCCTATTTCGTCGAAGAGCAAATGGACGGCGACACCTTCACGTGCTTTGGCAATCAGCTTTTCCTTGAGCTTCTGTCCGAGTTCATCGTGGCGAATGATGAAAAACTGGATCAGCAGGTATTTTTGCGCGGAATCGATGGCAGCGAAGATAGCGTCGAACGCGGCCTCGCCGTCGATCAGCAGGCGTACGCGATTGCCGCGCGTGAATGGCAGATGCGCCAGCTGCTCCAGCGAATGCAGGGTGCCGCGCGGGCCCGGAAGGTCGCTGCGATACTCATAACAAAACGTGTTCACCTGCCGGATCACGTCCTCGTGGTTGGCGTCGACCAGCCGGCGGGCCCTGACGTAGCCGTGGAAACGGTTGCGGCCGAGTACGAGGTACAGGGGCAAAGCGATAAGCGGCGTCGCCAGCAGCGCAATCGCCCAGGCTGTCGCACCTTGGGCCGACCTGGCGTTGAAGACCGCGTGCACGGCCGCGTAAATGCTGGCCAACTGCAACAGCAGGTAGATCGCCGCCGCAAGACCCAGCGTCGCCGGCTCTGTCAGCATCTCGATTATCGGCTCTTCTTCCACTGGATGTTTCGGTTGACTGTGGTTGCCCGTCAGGGTAGGGCGTCCGCAGGTGCCGGGCAAGGCCGATCTGTTCTCAAGGAGGAATTCAGGTGTATCGTACGCAATCGACATACAACCGAAACATGGAGAAAAGCATGGCCGACTTCGACAAGATGCTGCAGGACCTGAAGGAGAAACGTGACGAACTCCGCGTCCGAATCCATCTTGCATCGCGTGAGTTGCAGGATGAGTGGCAGGAGCTGGAGCAGAAAATGGAGGACTTTTCGAGACGCGCACGCCTCAAGGAATCCGGCGCGGCCGTCGGCAAGGCGCTCGGCAACCTTGGCACTGAACTGAAGTCAGGTTACAAACGAATCCATCGCGCACTGAAAGAAGATTGACCGGCTCTCAGTGTAATGGGCGACCGCAGCCCTTGAGCTCGCGGTCGCCGAGATAAATCACCACGGTCGAATCGAACCGTTCGCCGCTCATGGAATCGGTGCAGGCAGCAGCGGAAATTTCGATCTTCAGCAACTGACCGTTCGCGTTCGCTACCCAGGTGGTACGCATGGCCTGCTGGTCGCTGACGGGTTCCGAGGAAATGGCCTGGATTCGCGATGCGCCGTAATCGTAGCTGAGGTCGATACGGGTGCGTTCGCTGATTTCGAGGACCCAGCCAGGCTCGTTGCCGGTGGCGCGGAAGTCGACGCCGTTGAGCTTCGCGTGTTCCCAGATCGAGGCCTGCCGGTCGTGCCGGCAACCGCTGAATCGCTCGCCATCCACTTCGAGCATCGCATCCTCGCCGTGCAGCCACACGACGACTCCGTCACCCTCGTAGCGTGAGCCGCTGGCAGCGGGTGTTTGCGGAAGGACGAGATAAGGGCGTTCAAACTCCAGCGGCAGCCAGAGCGCGAGGCCTTCCGTGGCGGTTCTGGTCGTGAACGCAAAAGATGTGTCGCCGGCGCCGCAGTCGAATACCGCGGTAACTGCTGGCGCAGGATCAGTATCGTCCGTCGGGGTTTCAGATTCGCCGACGCACGCTGCAGCAAGGAGCTTTGCGCCCATCGCGACGCTGTTGAGTACGGGCTTCATGTGCCGCAGCGGGGAGTTTGTGCACTACTTCTTCTTCCAGGCGCCTCCTGCGTCCTGGTAATAATGGCCGACGGCTGTTTTCTGTACCGCCAGTTCATAGAAGCGATAGGCGACCTGTTCCACCGTTGCGCCGGTCTTTGTTGCCGTGGCTTCGAACTCGGCTCTGCGTTTCGCATTGACGTCCGCGATCAGGGCGTTGACCTCGGCGCTGGCCGGTGTTTTGACCGCCGCGAGATAACCGGTATTCGACTCGCCGACCAGCCCCTGGGCTTTTGCCGTTCCGATGTCGATGGCCCATGCCGTCTGCAAGGCGAAGCACATGAGAATTGCTGTCATCAATTTTTTCATGCCGGTAATCCTCAGAAAATTTCGCTGTCTTCTTCGAACAGCCCTTCGAGTTCCTT
>DATICC010000373.1:0-2743 GCA_035457045.1 Woeseiaceae bacterium
GCCGCCCGCAGGCTGCCCGCGCCGTCACCGTCGAGGTTCGTGACCCGGACGATCCGTCCACCGCGCCCGCCCGGGGTGGAGGCGGCCCAGCCGACGGCTCCCGGGAATGCCGGCACCGCCGCATTTTCCGCAGCCGTGGCCACCGCCGGCAAAAGGGCACCGCACAGGAGGAGCACCAGCCCCTTGCTTGCCAGTTTGCACTGTGTAATTGTAATTACTTGTTTTATATACATATTTTTACCAGCCCCCACAGCAGTCGCCTGGCTACCCGGGAAAATGACACCGGTTTCCAAATCAGCGTGGAGTATATACAATCGAAAGTCCAGCTTATGGGAAACCGTCGGCCATACCAATAATGAAAGGGGATTCCGGGATGCATCGCGACCGCTTGCCGACGGCAGGGCTGAAGGACATAGCCAGCAAGTTGGTCAGCGCGCGGCTCGCTGCCAGGCCGCTCAAGGATTATCCCGGCGAGATTCCGCAGGACCTTGCGACCGGTTACATCTGCCAGGATTTCGCGATAGACCTGTGGCCCGATGAAATTCGCGGCTGGAAAGTCGGACGTATCCCTCCGGCGCTCGAAGACGTGTTCCACTCCGACCGGCTCGCCGGACCCATTTTCGGCAGGTCCATTCGTCATGCGAGCAACGGGGAAGCGCTGGAAATGCGGGTATTCGAGGGCGGTTTCGCCGCCATCGAGGCGGAGTTTGTTGCTGTGATCGCCGCCGATGCCCCGGCCGGCAAAACGGACTGGAGCCTCGACGAGGCCGACGCCATGATTCGCGACCTGCGCCTGGGGCTCGAAATTGCGAGCAGCCCGTTGCGCACCATCAACCAGCTCGGGCCTGCCGTCATCGTTTCCGATTTCGGCAACAATGCGGGACTCATCGTCGGCAAATCCATCCGTAACTGGCGCGAGCGCGATCTCGAGAGCATGAGTTGCGAGGCCTGGATCGAGGGCAGCAGCGTAGGAACGGGCGGCGCGTTCCGCCTGACCGGCGGCCCGGTCCGATCCGTGCAGTTCATGCTGCAGCTCGCGGCGGAACGCGGCCGGCCGTTGCACGCCGGCGATCTCATCGCAACAGGCCAAACCACAGGAATACACGAGATCGCGCCAGGCGAACTTGCACGTATCGTCTTCGATGGCGACGGCGAGGTTCGTTGCAAGGCGGTAGCCGCTAGCGCCTGAACGGCGGTTATCAGCTGCCAGGCTGTATGTATGGCACCCGCTCGAACAGCCGGCGCTCCGCGCCGCGCGGATCGTTTTCCATGCGTGGCGGCATCGCCATGATCATCGTCTCGCGGCCGGCCAGCGTATAGGGGTTCCAGTCCGGTAGTTTCGCACTCCGCGGCTTTCCGTCCCGTGCCATCGCGATGAATGCATCGCTCATCATCGCGGAAACCGCGCTGGCTTCCGAACCCGTTCCCGTTATCGATCCTTCGGCATCGAGATTGCCGAACACCAGCGGAATATCCAGCGTGTGCGGCGCGCCCAGGTGCGGCTCGAGCGGACTCGGCCAGTCGAGCTGGTACACGAAGGTATTGTCTCTTCCCTGCTTTGCCCGCTCCTCCGCTTCGATGATCGCGGCACGCCAGGATCGCGCCGCGGTGGTCGCCGCAAAGAAGACCTGGCTCGCGCTGTAGCCGGGATAGATTCTTCGGTATTCGGCGATGACGAACTCCGGCGGGATATCGACGCGCAGGTTGGGGATCAGCAGTTCCGGCAGTTCCTCCCATCGCAGTTCGTAGTAGCGCGGATCGCGCAGGAACGCGCGCGTCTCGTCGCGTGTGTTGCCGATAATCATGGGTATGTGCGCGGATTGTCCGGCTGCGTCCGGATAGAAGGGATGGCGAGTGAGCGATCGCATGTCGAGCACCGGACCGAAATAGACCGATCCGTAGTGCAATACGGGATCCGCTGCCGCAAGTCCGGCAAGCAGCTTGTCCAGCGGCATCGAGCGCAATGATTCGACGTCGTCCGCAGCGATGCCGATCGCATCCGTGTACGCAGCGGTACGCAGTTTGGCATTGGCTGGACCGGATACCGTGACCTGCTGTCCGCTCATGGTGGCCGCGCGCTGAAAAAGATCTTTGGCCGCCGGCATCGCCATCATCGTGGCGATCTTTGCGCCACCGCCGGACTGGCCGAAAGCCAGCACGCGCAGCGGATCACCGCCGAAGTTCGCGATGTTCTGCCGCACCCATTGCAATGCCAGTACGAGATCGAGCTGGCCGACATTTCCGGAGTCTGCGTAGTCCGCAGCATCGAAACGCTGCAGGTAAAGATAGCCTAGAGCATTCAGGCGGTGATTGACGGTGACCACGACGACATCGCCACGGCGGGCGAGTTCAGCACCATCGTAGAGCGGGCTCGAACCGGAACCGTGGCTGTAGGCGCCGCCGTGGATGTAGAACAAGACCGGACGCTTTGCGGCTGATTCAAGGCCGGGCGTCCAGACATTCAGGAACAGGCAGTCCTCGCTCATCGGCTCCGAGCCCTGGTCCTGCGGAGCGGCTGCGCCGTACTCGAATGCATCAACAGCTTTGGTCCAGGGTTCCGGGTGCTGCGGCGGCATGAAGCGGCGCTCGCGCGTATCCGCCGCGTAGCGTATCCCCTTGAAGACGCTGATGCTGTTGTCACTGTAGCCGCGCACATCGCCATGCTGCGTGATTGCGAGCGGATTTGCGGATGAGGCGATCGCGAACGATCTTGTACGCGACCCCAGCAACCCGACCGCGCCGA
>DATICC010000374.1:0-3024 GCA_035457045.1 Woeseiaceae bacterium
GTGGGCGTGTTCATGCCGGGTGCGTTGCAGGACCAGAACGGGACCGTCACCGTGAGTCTCGGTGCGAAGGGCGTCATCGAAGTGCAGCTCATTGCGAGCGGCGAGAAATGGGGCCGCGGCCCGGGCAAGGATGTGCATTCCTCTCTCAAAGCCATGATCGATAGTCCGTCCTGGCACCTGGTGCAGGCGCTCGCGACGCTCGTGTCCGAAGATGGCAATACCATTTTGATCGACGACTACCCGACACCGTTGCCGGTATCGGCCGCGGAAAAAGCGATGATTGCGGAAGCGGCAAAACGCCGCGACGAAGCGCAGTTGAAACGGCTTTACAGCACTGAAACGTGGATCGATGATCTGCCGTTCGAACAGGCGCTGGAAAGACTGGTATCGCAGCCCACCGTCAACATCGAAGGCCTGGTCGGCGGGCACACGGGGCCGGGCGGGAAGACCGTCCTGCCGCACAAGGCGGAAGCAAAACTGGATCTGCGCCTCGTCCCGGACATGACCGCAGACGGCGCGCTCGCCGCCTTGAAAGCGCATCTCGGGAAGCGCGGGTTTGGTGATATCGAGGTGATCATGTCCGGCGGCTACGACCCGACCAGCACGGACCTGAACGCCGCGCTGATCCAGGCGCACATCGCGGTGCTCAAACAGAACGGCATCGATCCGCTCATCTGGCCGCGGAACGCCGGATCCTACCCGGGCTATATCTTTACCGGCGAGCCGCTGAGCCTTGCGTCCGGGCATTTTGGTCTCGGCCACGGCAGCGGTGCGCACGCACCGGATGAGTACTTCCTGATCGAGTCGACGAACCCGAAGGTCGCGGGTTGGGACGGGGCGGTGCTGTCGTACGTTGAGTACCTGTACGAGTTGGGGAAGTAGATTCTCTGCAGGAGCGCGCAGTGCGCGCGATACGATGACGAGAATCGCGCCGGGTTGAAGGTACGCGTCGCCTGCGATGCAGCCTCCTACAGGGGCGATGGCGGCAATCGCGGTACGTTCGAGGTTCGCGTCGCCTGCAATGCAGGCTCCTACAGGGGCGATGGCGGTAATCGCGGTACGTTCGAGGTTCGCGTCGCCTTCAGTGCAGGCTCCTACAGGTGGCCGGTCTTGAGGAATAACAGCGCAGCTTCGTCGCGCGTAAAGTCGTTGTGACGGCTTTGATCCGGGTAGCGCAGCCAGGTGCCGGCCGGGTACGCGCCGTGCTCGTCGTAAAAACACCCTTCGACGACGAAGATTTCCTCGCCGCCCTGATGCGAATGCTCGCCGTAACGCGTGTGCGGTGCCCAGCGAAACAACGAGACGCACTCGTTGCGAAACCGGTGCAGCGGCAGCTCCGCGAAGCCGGGCGGCTGTTCCGGCGGCCAGACGGCGTTTCGCGTGTCGATGACAACGTGTGCGTCATCGTCTTCGTCGAACTGGTGCAGCTTGACGAAAATGACGCAGCCCTCGGCGCCAACGCGCGGCGAGTGCCGGCTGCCGATCGGGTTTCGCACGTAAGTACCGGCCGGATACATCCGGTGTTCATCGCCGAACACACCTTGCAGCACGAAAAATTCCTCACCGCCTTCGTGAACGTGGGGCGAGAAGGTGCTGTTCGGCGCATAGCGCACCAGGGAGGTGGCGCGCGCCACTTCATCGCCGATGCGATCGAGCATCATGCGCTCGACTCCCGGCATCGGCGAGTCCACCCAACGATAGTCCGCAGGGCGGATGACAACCTTCTGCGAAAAGTCAGCGTTGAGGCGCACCGGAACCAGGAGGGGTCGAACCGGCTTTTCCATTAACCCGGTTCGACCCCTTTTCTGTTATGCAGATGCCGGCCAGGCAAACTCAGGACGCAGGCCCGCGTAGACAGGGCGGCCGTCTTTCGGCTTCGGCACACCGGTGGCCGGGTCGTAGAACGCGTGGTACGTCGCCGGCAATTTCTTCGCATCGAAGCCCATGAGGTTCGGCACGATCGCACGAATGCGCTTTTGCTTGTCGTCCAGCATGATCGGTTTGCCGCAGGTGGCGCAGGTGCACAGTTCCAGCGGACCGTTGGGATTGTTCTTGTTGAACGGCTGGCGTTTCAGCTTGCCGGGCATGTCCACTGCGAGGTCGCCATACTTGAAGAAGACGACGTGCGTGGTGGGTTGTCCGGTCACACCCTTGCACACGGAGCAGTGGCAGGTGTGATTGTCGATCGGCTCTTTACTGGAACTGGTGTGGACGTGCTCGCATCCACCGGCGTATTTGTTGGACATTGTCAATCACCTTTTCTTGTTGGATACAGGAGGTATCGGTCTACAGGGCTCGGCCCGAGGTTTTGCATGAGTATAGTCAGAACGCCCGTGCCGGGTCGATCACGCCCAGATTGTGGTGCAGGGCAGGCAAGGAAATCAGGGTTTAGCCCCGATTTCAGGAGGGTCTCGGTCCCCGAATCAGTCGGCCAGCCCGTGTTTGACCAGCAGGCCGCGGTAAGCGGGCAGGGCCCGAACGTTGGCAAAGTGCTCGCTGGCTTCCAGCCAGGCGATGTCCCGGAAACCTTTCCCCAGCGCCTCATCCAGTAGCTCGATGGCGGCGTCGGTATTGCCCGAACCGCTGTGCACGGCCGCCGATGCCGCGAGGATCAGCGGGGTTTGCGACTGGCCGGCCAGCAAAGCCAGTGCCTCCGAATAATTCTTCTCGCCGAGATAAATCCAGAACAGGCCAAGGTTCGGCAGGTCGGCATCCGGCCAGATGCTTCGGAGGTCACTGATCGCCTGGCGTGCCTCGTCGAACTTGCCCTGCACCACCAGTGCGCGTGCCAGGTGGTAATAGAACTCACCGTACTGCGGTGCGATCCGCAGCCCGGTCCGGCACGCGTTTTCCGCTTCGGCACCTTTGGGCGGCGTTTCATAAGCAAGCGACCAGCACAGCAGGTCCCAGGCAAAATAATTCTCAGGCTCGAGTGTCACAGCGCGTCGGAATTGCTCCGTGGCCGCCGGGTACTGGTAGCGAACGACCAGCAGCTCGCCGCGTGCCATGATCGCGCGCACCAGC
>DATICC010000375.1:0-8075 GCA_035457045.1 Woeseiaceae bacterium
CATAGTCCTTGACCGTCTTGAACGGGTGCACGTTGGCGCCGCTGCCGAGCTGCACGAAAGTATTGGTGATCGAATAGAACTGGTTGATCGGCTGCAGATGGGCAGGGAATCGGTAGCCGGCGACGTCCATCTCCCGGCTCCAGCGAAACGTGTCGTAAGTCAGCCGGTCCTGCCCGTTGAGCGCTTCCGCATCGATGGCCAGCACACGCTCGAGGTATTCGCGATCCAGCGCTTCGGATTGCGCCAGGTACTCGGGGCTGAGTGTGTTGGCCAGCCGGTCGTTGTAACGGTAGTCGCCGATCGCGGTCGCATACAGCGGGTTCAGCTCGAGCACCTTCTCGAAGTACTCCTCGACCAGCGTGTTGAGCTCGGCGGCAGTTTGCTCCGCTGGCTGCGTGACGGCCTCGGTGGCCGGCTGCTGCTCGCAGGCAGCCAGTAGCAGGATCGCGAATGCCGGTAGGGCATGTAAGTATCTCATCGGTCAATCCTCTTTTCGGGCCGGTCCCGGCAGCGCGTGGCACGCTGCCGCTCAGACGTGAAAGTATATCGCCATGAAGTGGCAGCTCGCGCCGAGCAGCACGAACACGTGGAAGATGGCGTGGTTAAACGGTATACGCCTGATGCTGTAGAGGATGGCCCCCAGCGTATAGGCCGCCCCGCCGAGCACGAGCCACAGCAACCCGGCCGGCGGCAGGTTGGCGATGAGGGGCTTGATGGCAAACACGATGATCCAGCCCATCAGCAGGTACATGAGCGTCGAGATCCTGTTGTATCGGCCGGTGAAAAACAGCTTGAGCACGATGCCGGTCAGCGCCAGGCCCCAGGCGATGCAGAACAGCACCCGCCCGATGGATCCGTCCAGGGTGATCAGCGTGAATGGTGTGTAGGTGCCGGCGATCAGCAGGTAGATCGAGGCGTGATCCACGATGCGCAGGCGGCTCCTGAGCACCGGGTCCGTGGCGGTGTGATATATAGTGGAGGCGGCGAACAGCACGATCAGGCTCGCACCGAACACCGAAAAGCTGAACATCGGCGCAAATCCGCCCAGTTCAGCAGCCCGAAAAATCAAAGGCAGCAATGCAATTACCGACCCGATCAGTCCGGCCGCATGCAGTACGATGTTGATTTGCTCCTCGCGCGGCGAGTAGACACTGGCGTGATGCATCGTGCGGTTTTCCTGTCCGGCCTTTCACCTTGAACAAACGTGATATGCAATGAAAATCTGGGTGGACGCCGATGCCTGCCCGGCCGTTATCCGGGACATCCTCTTCCGTGCCGCGCAGCGTACCGGCATCGAACTCACGCTGGTGGCAAACCAGTCTGTGCAGGTACCGCGCGCTCCCAACATCCGCACGCTTCAGGTTGGTGCCGGATTCGACGTGGCGGACAACGAAATCGTCAAACGCATCGGCCCCGGGGACCTGGTCATTACCAGCGACATACCGCTCGCAGCCGACGTCATCGCGAAAGGCGGGACTGCCTTGAGCCCGCGCGGCGAGCTCCACAGCACGGACAATATCAAAGCGCGGCTGAATATGCGGGATTTTATGGACACGATGCGCGCCAGCGGCGTGCAGACCGGCGGCCCGTCGGCATTGAGTCAGGCCGACCGCAAGAATTTCGCGGACAATCTCGACCGGATACTAACGCGTTCCGCGAAGTAGCCTAAACGAAGAAACCCAGGTCACGGACCGCGAAGTTGTCGATGTGCGGCGCCACGATGTCGAGCTCGGCATCCGGGATACCGAACCAGCGCGCGAGAGTCGCCGCATACTGGTCTGCGGAGGTGGTCGGGATCATGCGCCCGCCGCCAACGTCGTCCGGGCCGTCGATGGCGAGCGGCGGGTAAATGCCGTACAGGTCGCGTCCGCGCACGGCGTCACCGACCACAAGCTGGATGCCTCCCCAGGCATGGTCGGTACCGTCGCCGTTCGAGGTCAGGGTGCGTGCGAAATCGGACTGGGTGAAACTGGTCACCGCATCGGCCACACCCAACTCCGCGGTGGCCGCGTAGAACGCCGTCATCGCCTCGCTGACACCACCGAGCAGTCCCGGCTGGTCCTGGTTCTGGTTGTCGTGCGAATCGAATCCGCCGGCGGCAACAAAAAACACCTGCCGCTGCATTTGCAGTTCACCGCGCACGGCGATGAGCCGCGCCACGGTCTGCAATTGCTGTCCGAGCTGCGTTGCGGGAAATACCGTGTTGAGCACCGGCGCGCCGGCAATCGCCTCGCCGACCCGGTCCGCTGCCGCCACGGCACGACGCTGGATTTCCGCGAAACCGCGCTCGTAAATGGAACTGTAACTTGCGTTGATGATGCGCTCGAAGGCCAGGCGTTGCTGGTACAGGATGTCGTTCGGGTCGCCGGAGTTCGAGAACGCCTCGAAAGGAATCGGGCCGCCCGGACCCATGACATAGGCAATCGTCTCGTGCGCCGACTGGAAGAGATTGTTGCCGGAGAGCGAGGCGTTGGTCGCCATCTGCTGGGCGGATACGTTCGTGCGAATGAGGTCGGCCATGCGCCCGGCCCAGCCGGTGCTGCTTTGCGTGTTGCCTTTCAGCGAGTGCCACTGGTCCTGCTGATCGTTGTGCGAGAAAAGCTGCGGCGGCAGCGGTACCGATTGCTGGAAGAACTGGTCCCTTGTCGTTGGTTGAATAAGTGGACCGACGTTGCTCACGATGGCGACGCGATTGCTTTCGAACAGCCCATGCAGACCCGCCATCGACGGATGAAAACCATATTGCGCACCGTCCGGCGTCAGCGGGTTGATCGGCAGCAGGTCGCCCTGCGGAATCGAGAGATTCTGCCGCGATGCCGCGTACACGTTGTACTCGGCGTTGCTGCGCGGCACGACCATGTTGAAGGAGTCGTTGCCGCCGAACAGGAATACGCAAACCAGCGCCTTGTAATCGTCAAACGGCGCACTGCCGCCGATGCCCTGCGAGAACGCAGCCCCCGGGCAGGCCGCGAAAGCCGCAGCCGCTCCGCTGGCTTTCAGAAAATTGCGTCGCCTGATGTTCGTCATACCCGAGACCCCTTGCTCATCGCTGGTACGCAAACTCGGGCGACGATGCGATGAAATAGATCGCCTCGCCGACCCGGATGGCGGCTTCCGTCGCCGGGATTCGGTTGATCATGCCCTTCACCTCAGTCTCGAGCGTCATCGAGATCTGCCCGGCGAGCAGCTTGCCGGCGACCATCGCCACCAGCGCGTCGGTGTCCGCGGCAACGGCCATTTCCTCGCCGATATCGATGTACACATCGTCTTCGCCGAGCGCGGTCGATTCGGAGGTCAGTCCGATCGCCTGGTACAGCATGAAATTGGTCACCAGGGTGTTCTGGTACTCGGTTGCGATCTGCAGCTCGGGCGCCACCAGGCTGCTGTCGCGAATTTCGCCGGGCGGCGCGTAGAACGGCGAGAAGAAATTGAACACCGAGGGCGACTGCAACGGGCCCTGGCCGAAGAAAATGCCGGCAGCAAGCAGCGGGTAGCGGCCGCTGGCCGACCCGGCGTCGTAGGCACGCCACAACTGGGTCAGCCGCAGCAGCGGCTCCTTGACCTTGCCATCCAGGTCCATCGGCGACTCCGGCCGCGCTTCCGGATCGAGGAGGATCGCACGGACCACCGCCGCGAGATCGCCACGCACACCGCTGCCGTTATTGTTGAATGCTGCGGCCACTCTTTGTACATAGCCTGGCGACGGGTTGCTCGTAACCAGCCGCTGGATCAGGCGTATGGCGATGAATGGCGCGACGTTCGGATGGGCAAAGATATTGTCGAGTGCGTCTGCGAGATCCTGCGCACCGCTTTGCCCGGGCGGCAGAGTTTCCCCCCTCAGCAACGGCTTCGGCCCGGTGTCGTGAAACGACGGGTAGAGCTGCATCGGCACCGTCTGGTTGTTGTCGTTCGGGAAAGCCAGGTGAAAGTGCGGCGCGCCCGCGTAGGTCCAGCCGGTGTACACGTGCGCGAAACCTTCGATGACGGCCTGGTCGTAAGTGGGAATCGGCTGGCCGAAACTGTCCAGCTTTGTACTGCCGTCGGGATTCAGTTCGACGAGGCCGATCGAAAACAGCTGCATCAGTTCGCGTGCGTAGTTTTCATCCGGGCGGATGTTCAACGCCGGGTTCGGTTTCTCGTTACCGAGCATGCTCAAATACACTCCCATCGCCGGGTGCAGGGTGACTTCTTCGATCAGGTCGCGGTAGTTGCCGAATGCATTGCGGGCGAGCACGTCGTAATAGTCGGCCAGCGAATAGGTATGGTCGATGAGCGCGCCGACCTGGGACACGACCATGATCTCGGACAACGCGAACGCCACGCGCTGGCGCAGTTGGTCGTCGCCGTTGACGACGTTGCGAAACCAGATATCGACCCTGTCGTCCTGCAACTCGAACAGGAACTGCGGTCGCGGCAGCGTGCGCAGGTACGGTAGTTGCAAAGACGGCGGACGCTGCATCTGTTCGGTGATCCAGGCGGCGAAACCCATGTCGATAACGCGTTCTGCTTCTGCTTCCGTAGCACCGAAGGAGGCCTGGTTCAGGAACTGGAACGCCTCGGCCTTGGTTATTGCATCGACCGGCGGAGGCGGAGGGGCTGCCGCCTCATTGCCGGATGAGCCGCCACAGCCGGCGACAACAAGCGTCAGCGATACAAGGAGCGATGTCAGTGGCTTGCGCAGCATGTCTTGTCGATTGGCTTATCCCGCCGTATGCCCGTATCGGGACCCTATCGGGAAGCGGCTGAACGGGCAATGAACCAGCGCTCAGTCTGTGAGGACATCCTTGATTCTGCTGTAGTTTCAGGTGCCGCCCGGGCGACCGTCACCTTTGCTGGCGTGCGATGGCGACGTGCGATATGCGGCCGGTTGCCCGCGTTGTGAGGCAAATCACGCTGACCACAGTCCCGGATCAATAGACTTTTGATTTGGCGCTTACGGAGCAGTCGATCATGTCAACTCGCATCGCCCTCCTGGTCAGCCTGGGACTACTGGCATCCGCATGCAGCGCGTACAGTCCTGCCGTCCCGGCATCCCAGGCATTGAACGTTTCACAAACACCCGTTGTATCGACGTCGCTCACCGATGCCCATATCAAAATGATCCGGGACTACTACGCGGGTAATGATTCGGGGAAGGGCAAAAAGAATGGCTTGCCGCCCGGTATCGCGAAGAATCTGCAGCGCGGCAAACCCCTGCCACCCGGTATCGCCAAGCAGTACCTGCCGCAGGACCTTCTGCTGCGCCTGCCGCGACCCGGTGATGGGCTGGAGTACCTGGTAGTCGCCGGCAAATTGCTGCTGGTCGAAGTCACCACGCAGGTGATCCGGGAAGTTCTGCTGGATGCGGTTTTCGACTGATTCGTTTCCTCAGCAATCAACTGTTGGCAACAATCGACCATATCGGCCAAAACAACGCCCGGCGGCGTTTCCATTTCAATACAAATTCCGCAATTGAGAATCACGTCGCAGAAGGCACCGCGGTACAGACTTAGTTTCGAGGCAAGCCAATACATTTGACATCGTTCGACGCCGGACGGGAGAGGAGTTTCCAATGCAACAAACTTCAGAGTGGTGGCCACGTTGCGCCTTCGTGCGTGACTATTTCTTCGGCGGACAACAGAAAGTCGCCCATCAGGTAGCCGAGTACCTGGCGAGATATTACGTCGGCGAGGCGGTGGACGAGCTCAGGCCGGATACGGATGTTGCAGCACTGGTAGGAGATTCGATCCGCAAGTACATCAACAGGGATGATTTCACCCTGGTGCGGGATGACGATCTGTTTGCCGACGTCGACCTGAAGGACTCGATCACCTTCAAGGAGCTGGTAAGCCTCGTGCACGCTCAGCGCGGCATGTCGGCCTGATCGTACCGTGATCCGCCCGCGGCAATAAGCAAGGCAATCACAAACGGCAGTACACGCTCGGCAACATCGCCGGGCGTGTTCGGTAGCAGCGAAAAGACTACCGTCAGCCCGAATCCGGTCAGCATCGCAGCGAGTGTTGCGGCGGCCGCGATCTGCCGGCCGGCGAGGCGCATCAACAGGATTGGCCCGAAAGCCGAGCCCATCGCCGCCCAGGCAAAAAGTACGCGCGAGAAGATATCGGCGCGCCAGAGCAATGCCAGCGCCGTCGCCAGGAGTAAAACAACGAGCACCGTCAGGCGGCTCCCGCCAAGGCCGGTCGCATGTCGTCCCTTGGCGAGATTCCAGTCATAGGACACGGCGGATGACGCCACCAGCAGCTGGCTGTCGGCAGTAGACATGATCGCGGACAGCACGGCGGCGAGAACAATGCCGGCGGCGACCGCCGGCAACAGGGCGCCGGCTGCGTGAAACATGACTTGTTCCGCGTCCGCGACGTCGCCGTAAAGCATGCGCGCGCAAAGCCCGAGCAGCAGCATGCCGGCATACACCAGCACCGCCCAGCAGAGAGCAATGATACGGCCCTGGCGCAGGCTGCGATCGTCCTTCAGCGCCATGTAGCGATTGACGACATGTGGCTGCCCCGGATAGCCGATCCCGATTCCGAGTATCCCGAGCACGAAAAACACCGCGGTCAGCCACGCCAGATCGCCGGATGGCAGCGGCGATCCATGGCCGCCCTGCGCGAGCAACCCGGAGACGAATTCCGCCGGCCCGCCGACCGCGACCAGCGCCATTGCGGGCAGCAGTACCGCCGTCAGCACCATCAGCATGCCCTGAACGCAATCTGTGACACTCACCGCCCAGAATCCTCCGAGCAGCGTGTAAACCAGGACGATTGCAGCGCCGAGCAGGATGCTGTTGGCCTTCGACAGCTCGAACACCGATTCGAATGCTTTGCCGGCTGCTTCGAACTGCGAAGCGATGTAAAACACGAATGAAAATACGATGATCGCGGATGCCACGCGCAGGATGAGTTGCCTTGAATCGCCGAGGCCGGCCGGAGCAACGACTTCACTCAGCGTGATGGAGTTTTCGCTGCGCGAGAGCGATCGCAGGCGTGGCGCCACGTAATACCAGTTGAAGACGAATCCACCAACCGTTGCCGGGAACAACCACAGGGCAGGCCAACCCCAGGCGTAGGCGGCGCCGCTGACACCGAGCAGCGTCCAGGCGGACGACGAACTGGCGGAGGCACTGAGCGCGGCGACCCAGGCACCGAGGCCGCGTCCGCCGAGATAGAATCCCTCCACGTCGCGAGTACGGCTCCTCGCCCACAGGCCGACGCCGATCAGCGCCGCGTTGTAGACGACCAGCGTGACGAGTACGGAAGTCGTATCGTTACTCCTGCAGGCGATTGTACTCGCGCATGACGCTGCGCAACTCTTCGTGGTCGATCGCTTTGACGACATGTCCTTCGTGCCCGGTCATGTCGCGTGCTGCGATCATCGCATTGATGATCGCCTCCTCCGTGCCCTCGACGGTCGCGCGGAACAGGGGAAGGATGCTGTCATTCGCCAGGGTATCGACAGCCACTCCGGTGGCGCTCTGGTCGGCTGAGACATTGGCGGTCGAGAACGCGATGAAGATGTCGCCGGAACTGTTGCCGGCAACGCTGCCGTTGCGCGCAAGCCCCAGTGATGCGCGGCGTGCCAGTCGCTTCAGCTGATGCGGCATCAACGGTGCATCGGTAGCGACCACGATGATGATCGATCCGGTATCCGCATTTTTCGGCGGGTTGCTCGCATAGGCCTTGTCGTGGGTGATGTGCTGCCCGACAGGGACGCCGGCTATACGCAACAATTCGCGCTCGCCGTAGTTGGCCTGTACCAGCACGCCAACGGTGTACCGGCGATCCGCGGTCTCGACCAGTCGCGACGCCGTACCGATGCCGCACTTGAATTCGTGGCAGATCATGCCGGTGCCGCCACCGACGTTGCCCTCCGTCACCGGTCCACTCGCGGCGTGCTCCAGGGCCGCTGCCGCGTGTTCGGCCCTTACATGGAAGCCATTGATATCATTGAGATATCCGTCCCAGGTCTCGGCCACCACGGGGAGCGACCACCAGTAGCCGCTGGCATCGGCCGCGCCACGTTCGACGCGCCACCGGATAACGCCTTCGTGCACGGCACCGATGCTGTGCGTGTTGGTGATC
>DATICC010000376.1:0-8277 GCA_035457045.1 Woeseiaceae bacterium
GGCCAACTGGTCCCGCTGGGCGGTCGATATTCCGGTGAAAATCGACTATCAGCGCGATGCGTCAGGCAGGGGCCCGTTTTCCTATTGCACGGCCGGTGTGTTTTTGCTCGGCCAGGTCTTGCAGCGCACTACGGGCGAGCCGGTGGACGACTACATCGGCCGGCGCCTGCTCGATCCGCTCGGCATTGCAGAACGCGAATGGCCGCGCTCACCCACGGGCGAGGTGATGACCGGCGGCGGCTTGCGGTTGAAGAGCCGCGACCTCGCCAAGCTGGGGTTGCTGGTCGCATCGGGTGGCCGCTGGCAGGACGAGTCGCTCATTCCGGCCGAAAGTATGTCAGAGGCACTCACAGTCAGGCGCACGATTGATGCGGAACAGGGCTACGGTTACCTGTTCTGGCAACGGCAATACGATTCGCCTTGCGGCCCGCTGGCCGGCTGGTACATGTCCGGCAATGGCGGCAATGTCGTGGCGATCATTCCGGAACGACACCTCGTCGCCGTGGTGACCCGGCGCCATTACAACCAGCGAGGCATGCACCAGCAGACACTCGCACTGCTTCAGGACCACCTGCTCGCGGCACTGGACTGTGCTGCTGTACGGGACTGAAGCGGTGATACGATGCGAGCCATGGTCGAGAAGTTCATACAGGATGCCCTGATCCTCTGGGCCACCATCGATCCCATCGGCACGATGGCGATATTTGCCGGCCTCACTGCCGGCCTGACGCCTGCCGAGCGGCGCAAGACAGCGACTCGAACGGTAATGTACGCCGGGGCAGTTTTGATCGGCGCCATTATCATCGGCCAGATCATCCTTACCGCCATGGGCATCCGGCTGATCTCTTTCCAGGTGGGTGGCGGCATCATTCTGTTCCTGTTCGGATTGCAAATGATTTTCGGTTCGCCCACGCAAAAACTGAAAGGCGAACCGGAACACGATATCGCTGTATTCCCGCTGGCGATTCCCGGGACTGCGACGCCCGGCGCGATACTCGCGGTCATCCTGCTGACCGACAATCACATCCATCCCATCCCGGTGCAGGCCGGTACGGCACTGATAACGATCGCCGTCCTGGGATTTACCTGGTTACTGATGGTCAGCGCCGACAAAATCATCAACGTGCTGGGCGCCGGCGGCGCATCCATACTCACCAAGGTCATGGGCATGATTCTCGCGGCTTTCTCGATCGAACTGGTGATGAACGCCATCGGTGTGGAACAGTGGATAGGGGCGGCGATTTAAGCAAAGAATCGATCGCACAACCGGCTTCGCGATGCGCGGGCGAACTCGGCAACGCAGCCGGGATGTCATGATGCAACGACTCGCACGCATCGAGGGCGGTTGCCATTGCGGCAATATTCGTTTCGAGCTGCAGTGGCCGCAATCGGAGACGTCCATCGCCGTACGACACTGCAGCTGCACTTTCTGCCAGAAGCACGGAGGTGCGTGGACCTCTCATCGCGATGCCGAGCTTGCAGTGGAAATGAAAGATCCGGCGCTGGTTTCAAAGTATCGATTCGGAACGAAGACCGCCGATTTTTACGTTTGCGCAAAGTGCGGTGCGGTACCCTTCGTCGCCTGTGACATCGGCGGACAGACGTATGCCGTCGTAAATATCAATACTTTCAAAGATTTAGCTGGCTGGTCCCTGAACGCATCAAGGTCGAATTTCGACGGTGAAGGTACGGGCGACAGGCTTGACCGCCGGCAGCGCAACTGGATACCCCGGGTTCAGATAGCCGGGGCCGGCTGACTCAACGGCGCAAAATGCTGATAGGCTGAAGCGCAATTGAGGAAGAATCAGGGACTGAATATGCGTAACGCGGCGATCGCCATACTGCTGGTCTTCTTCTTTTCACTGTCCGCGTGGTCCGACGAGCCCACGGACGAGGAAGCGGTATGGCAGCTTGAAGAGGCGTACTGGCGGTACGTCAAGAGCAATGACCTTGCAAACTATCGGAGTCTCTGGAATGAGCGCTTCGTCGGCTGGCCCGGTTTCAGCGACCACCCGGTAGGCAAAGAGGGCATCGGAGAATGGATAGCACCGTTGCACGCGAATCCTGCGGAGGTTTACGATTTTCAGTTGACGCGTGAAGCCGTGCGTTCATTCGATGACGTAGTCGTGGTTCATTACCTCGTCCAGGATTTCATGCGTTCTTCCGAGTCCGGCGAGATCATCCGTTACCGCGACCGCTATCGCATCACTCATACCTGGCAACGCAACGGCGACTCCTGGCAGATCATCACCGGCATGTCAGGTGCGCAGGCGAGCAAGGACAACTGAGACCAGTTCGAATTCAATCGGCGTGCCGGATACTACTCATCCTTCGCCGGCGCGAGCTGCAGTATCCATTGCCAGTTCAGGATCGCGTTCCACAGGAAGCGGTGATCGGAACGGTTCAGGTCCCGGTGCATCGGGTTGAAGTTGAACGCGATGACCCGTCCCGTCCCGACAGGGATGTCCAGGATAGCCGGGTGTCCCTGCAGTGAGTCTCCGTTCTTGATGCCGCCGCTGATCACCAGTTCGCCTGCATCCGATTCTTCGTCTTCGTTCTCCTTTTCTTCCTTCTCCGCTTCCTCGTCACGATCGTCTTTCATCGGCTTGCTGCCCCATTGCATCACGACCTGGTCGCGCTGGGCGCGCCGCACGTTGTAAACCGTGTAGCTGCTGCGGAACGCGGAGGTTCGCGCCGCATAACCGTACGCAATCGGGTGCTCCGGCCTGACAATGGTCGTCTGCAGCTCCGACCCGGGCGTTACCGCGTCATTGCCGGTCGCCGACACGCCTCGTGCGAGTCCGCCTTCGAGTGCCAGCGCCGAGCCATTGCCGAGCGTGATCAGCATGCCTCCTGCGTCGAGAAATTCCTCGAGCTTTGCCATGCCGGTCCAGCCGATGCCGCCTGTGATATCGTCGGAGGCATCCGGGACGCCGTGGCTGGGATACTCCTCGGTCCTCGTGTAGGGCATGGGGCCGAAACTCTTGTCGATCCCGTGTATCTGTTCCTGCAGATCGCCATAGTGGTTGCCGAACAGGATGATGTCGTAGCGTTCGCGAAGTGCACCGGCACGAATGTCGTCGTCACGGATGTGCGCGTAGGGAATGTTGCGCTGGTCGAGTGAGTAGCGTATCCAGCCGACGGACTCCGTGTCTTCCCAGGTGTGCCAGACGGCCACGCGGGGCAATGGTGACGCGTGGCGCCGGACGTCGGGCTCGCGCCGCACACCGCGGAAGACCAGGGCGAATTCCGCGGCGACGTCATCCAGTGCATCCTGCAGGCCGTCTTGGGCGGGCAGTATCCAGGACCCCGACGGATAATCTTCGCCGCCGGATTTGAACGCCTGCTCGGCAATGTCGATGCGAAAACGCGCGAGCCGTGCCCGCGCAGCGAGCAGCGATTCCTGGCCGCTGTCCGCAAGCAGGAAGACCGGCCCGGAACTGCTGACTTTTGCACTGGGCAGATAGCCCTCCGGAACAGGGTCGACGGCAACGTCGCGAATTCCTGCATCTTCTGTCGCCCTGGCCTCGAGGCCGTAATGCGCAGGCAGCGCCCACGACACGTCGTCGTAGGGCGTGAACTCGGTGTCGGATGGAAATTCCTGCGGCGTCAGCAGGTCGACCGCGTAATTGCGGTAGGGTTGGTCCAGCCTGACGACGAAAGTGCCGGCCGGGAATCGCCCTTCATCCAGCGAGAACGCCGCACGTGCGCGCCCGACTTCGATTTTGTGCCCGGTAAGGATGCCGACCATCTCCGCGACCCGTCGCGGGTCGCCCTGGTCGGCCGGAATGACGAAGCCGTAGGGCTTTTCCGTGATGCCTTTTTGCCAGGAGTTGTAACCCTTCCTGTAAAAACCACGCAGCATGTCCGCGGCGTTTTTCGCACTGTAGTCGAGGATGGCGAGCACGCCGGTCTGCATGTAGTTCGTGTTGTTGCGCAGCGACCAGCGAATGTTCCGCTCCGGCGGCCACGGCCGGTACCACTGCGCCGATGTTACCGGTTTGCCTGCGGCATCGTCCTGGTTCGAACGCAGCACGCGATCGACGGTTTCGGCCGTTGCATTGCCGAAAGTCTCGTAGCCGCGCCCGATGGAATTGTGATTGACGGCAACCGAATCGAGGTAGTGGTGGCCCCAGCCTTCGCCGAAGGCCCAGGTCCAGACGCCGGGCATGCCGAGCGTCGTCATCGTGCGAATCTCGGCAAACGACATCTCGAACCATTCGTCGATCAGGATCGGATCGACGTTCTCGTTCATCGGTCCGGTTCCGTTCCAGGTCATCAGCAACGGTATCGACTCGTGCAGGTCGTGCACGACGGTCGGGTGGTATTCATAGAACATGCGGTGCACGGCGCGAGTTATCTGCAATGCCTTCTGGTGCGTATCGCGGTTGTTGTCATGAAAGACGTAATGTCCCCAGTAAGGCGGCGATCGCGGCGGCAATGCATCGAAATCGGTCTTGCCCTTCAGATAACGGTAGAACCAGTCAACGGCCTTGTCGCGCCCGTCCGGCTCTGACACCGGGTTGATCAGCACAACGAGACTGTCACGGATCCGCCGGATCATCGGCTGTTCGGAGACGGCCAGGCGGTAAGCCAGTTCCATCACCATCTCCGGGCTGCCCGTCTCGGTCGAATGCAGCCCGGCGTTCAGGTAATAGACGGGCCGCGCCGCGGTTATGATTGCTTCCGCCTGCTCCGGCGTGGTCTTGCGCGGATCGGCGAGAGCGGCAGTGGCGGCCGTGAGTTTCGGCAGGTCACGCAAGCCCTGCTCATCGGCAATGGCTATCAGCAGGATTTCTCGGCCTTCCTCTGTCCGGCCGATGACCGAGACGTCAACGCGCTCCGACGCCGCCGCCAGTGCCCGGAAATACCCGTAGATCTGGCTCGTGCGCGACAATTCTCCTGCAGCGCCGACCACGTGCCCGAGGTAGTCCGTCGGTGATGGCACGTTTTGCGATTCGGGCACGTAGGCAACCCAGGGATTGATGTACTGCGGGCCCGTCGTGTAGCCGGCGATGGCTTCCACCGAGCCCGGCTCGGGGGTATCCGGTGCATACGAGGAGGATTCCACAGCGGTTTGCTGCGCCGTGGCGGGCGCGGAGAGGAAAAGAGCGGGGATCAGTGCGGGCAACAACAGCACAAAGCAATATCGAGCCATCATGATGTCCCTGGATGCAGAAAAACGGAAAACACGGGATTTATATTTTCTTGCGATGCATTCGGCTGCATTAAATAAGAAAAGAGCAGTTCGTTCAAATGAATGGCCGCTGGCATCGCGGTCAAACCACCGTGCCGGCTTGCAATCCGGGTGGTACCGCAAGAAACTGCAGCCACGTGACCTCGGTCGGTCAGGCGCAAGGGACAGAAGAACCGATGCTGACAGCGCAACAGGCTTTGCAACGTCTACGGGAGGGCAACCGGCGTTTCGTTGCCGACAATCCGAGCCCGGATACCAACCTGAGTCATGCGCGCAGGGCGGCAACCGCCAAGGAGCAGAAGCCTTTCGCCATCATCCTCGGTTGCTCCGATTCGCGCGTGCCGGCAGAGATCGTGTTCGACCAGGGGCTCGGCGATCTTTTCGTGATTCGGGTTGCGGGCAATATCGTTGCGCCGTCACAGATCGGCAGCGTCGAGTTTGCGGCCGCGCGTTTCGGCACCCGCCTCGTGGTCGTGCTCGGGCATTCGCAATGCGGCGCCATCGTGGCCACGCTCGAGGAAATGCAAAGGCCAACCGAGAACCAGTCGCGGCACCTGCATTCGATCGTCGACCGGATACGTCCGTCTGTCGCCGAATTGCTGGCCACGGACCTGAAGCACGATCTGGATGCGCTCGTGGACCGCGCCGTACGGGCCAACGTACGCGTATCCATGAATCATTTGCGGCACGGGTCGGAAATCCTCGAGCAATTGATCAGGGAGGAAGGCCTGCGCGTCGCAGGCGCGGAGTATTCGCTGGAAACCGGCGAAGTCGAATTTTTCGATGTCGATTGATCCCGGTCCGATCCGCATTTACGGGAATGGATGACTCATGAAGCAATTCCAGGACAAGAAGGTACTGATCACAGGCGGCTCGCGAGGCATCGGCAAATGCATTGCCAGAGCCTTCGCCGACCAGGGCGCGAGAATCGCGATCAACTACCGCTCGAACGGTGCGGCCGCCGCAGACTGCCTGCGCGAGCTCGGCGGCAAAGGCAACATCGCGTTGCAGGCAGACATCTCGGATCCGGCGCAGGCGGCGATTCTGGTGCAAGATGCAATCAGGGGCCTCGGCGGACTCGACATCGTGGTGAACAACGCCGGCATTTACCTTTGGCACCCGATCGCATCGGCCGACTTCAGCGACTGGATTGCGGCGTGGCGGCAGACGATCGACACCAACCTGCTTGCCGCGGCCTCGATATGCTATTGCGCGGCACGACACATGATGCGACATGGCGGCGGCCGCATCGTCAACGTGTCCTCCCGCGGCGCATTCCGCGGCGAGCCGGACGGCCCCGCGTACGGCGCAAGCAAGGCCGGATTGAATGCGCTGAGCCAGTCGCTTGCCATTGCACTGGCGCCGCACAATATTTTCGTCGGAGTCGTCGCGCCGGGATTCGTCGAGACCGACATGGCCGCCGAATGGCTGGAAGGCGAGCGCGGCGATGCCATCCGTGCGCAAAGCCCGCTCGGGCGCGTTGCCCGCCCGGAAGAGGTTGCGCACGCGGTGCTGTTCCTCGCTTCGCCGGGTGCGGAGTTTACGACCGGCACCATCATCGACGTAAACGGCGCTTCTTACCTTCGCAGCTGACCTGCCCGACATGAAGCGATCGCCTCCGAATACTACCCTGCTGGCGCTGTCGCTCGCGGCCGGGCTGTTCCTGGTGGCGAACTATTTCGACGACAAGCCGCCCTGGCAGCCGGAGGATTTGCCGCGTGCCTCGCTCGATCCGCGGCAGGATCCGGCATCACGCGAGCCCCCGGTCACGGCGCAGTCGGGTATTACCTGTGAGGCAGCCGAAGCGGAGATGCTGCGAGCCGTCGAGGATTCCCGCTATTGCGAATCGGACGAGGATTGCACCTTGTTCGACTACGGGTACCCGATCCAGTGCATGACTTCGGTATCGATGGAGGCAGTAACGGCGCTGCGACTGCAGTACCGCGAATACGATGCAAGTTGCCGCTATCGCGTCTTCTATGATTGCGATGCGGCAGGTGCCGAACGAATTGCCGTCTGCAGGAACAAACGCTGCGGCGTCGAAATCGCGACCCTGGATACCCTCACGGACGAAACCCTGGATCATCTCGGTATCGACCGTTGACCACTTTGCGCACGCCCCGGCTGCAATTGGGCGAACTGAACTTCGATGACGCGGAGTTCATCGTCGAGCTGCTCAACGACGAGTCATTCCTCCGTTTTGTCGGCGACAAAGGCGTGCGCACGATCGCGGATGCGCAGGATTACCTGCGAAACGGGCCCCTCGACAGCTACAGAAGGCACGGGTACGGCCTGTACATCGTCCGGCGCCTGGCGGATGGAGCCCGCATCGGCATTTGCGGCCTGGTACGGCGCAGCGCGCTGGATTACCCCGATGTCGGTTTCGCCTTCCTGCCGGCGTTTCGCGGCTTTGGCTATGCGTACGAATCAGCGGTGTCCATCCTCGACCACGCGCGAACCGGACTCGGGCTCAAACGTATACTCGGCATAGCCGATCCGGAGAACCAGGTGTCGATACGGATACTCGAGAAAGCCGGGTTCGTTTACAACGGTCGCATGCGCCTGTCAGCGGGTGCGGCCGAGGTCAGCCTGTTTTCCACGGAGCTTTGAGCGGAGGCTTTGAATGACCAGCCTGATGGACCACAAGGGCGCCCGGACCGGCTTTTTTTTTGGCGCGACATCCGGCGTCATCACGACCATCGGGCTCATCGTCGGGCTGTACTCCGGCACGCGTTCGCTGGTGGCCGTGCTGGGAGGCATACTCGTCATCGCCGTGGCCGATGCCATTTCGGATGCGCTGGGAATCCACCTCGCCCAGGAAGCCGACCCGGAATCCACCCATGAGCACGTTTGGATTGCCACCTTGTCGACGTTTCTCACCAAGTTGCTCGTTGCAGCAAGTTTCGCCTTGCCCCTGTTGTGGCTGCCGTTGTCCGTTGCCGTGCTCGTTTCCGTAGGCTGGGGGCTGGTGGTTGTCGCCGCGCTCAGTGCCTGGCTTGCCCGCGTACAGGAAGCCGCGGTGTTGCCCGTCGTCGCAGAGCATGTCGGGATCGCAATGGCAGTCGTAGGAATCTCGCATT
>DATICC010000377.1:0-11409 GCA_035457045.1 Woeseiaceae bacterium
CCGTTGAACGCATGCAGGTAGCCGTCATTGGTCGCTGTGTACACGGTGACGTCCGGGTTCTGCGCGGTGCCGCCGTAGACGATTGCCGCCGGCGCCGAGTGCAGGGGGTCGCCCATCGCGTTGCGCACGACCGTCGCGATATTGCCGTCCTCATCGCGCACGTCTTCGCCGCGCATCCAGCGGATGACCTGGTCGACGGTCGGTTCGCCGGCGGCGCCGGTCAGGCCGAAGTCTGCGGCCTGGAATGCGGCCGCATTCGACGGGGTAATCGCGTTATTCGCCGCGGACAGGGTGTTGCTGGCACCGTTGTTCGTATACAGGTTGCGCAAAGCCGGGGCCGGCAGCCGGTTGGCGGCGCCGCCCAAGCGTACGTCATTGCCGTCCGCGCCGCCCGCCGTCCAGTAACTGCGTGTCGTATCGTAGAAGAAGCCGGTAACCGGGTTGACGGCGGCGTTGCCATTCATGTCGGTGATGGTCGGCGTGATGACCGGTGTGCCGTTGACGACCGTTGTGACGTTGGTGATCCTGTACTTCTTCAGGTTGCCTGGCCAGTGCGCCTTGTTCCTCGCGCCGAACATGGTCATGTAAAGGTCGTTCAGGTTCTGCGTGCGATTGAAGGTATTGACCGATACCGCCGGCGCGGAGAAGGACAGCGTCCGGTCGTTGATGTTCGCGATGATCTGCAGCAAGGCGACGGTCAAGGTTTCGACGTCGTCGGCCAGGAAGTACTGGCCGCCGGACGCCAGCGCCGTGTCGCGCAGGATCGGCAGGTTGATGGTGAAGCCGATGGTATGCGTGGTTACCGTCTGCACGCCCGTGTTGGCGGTGTTGGTGTCGGTATTCGCCAGGTACTCGGAAATATCGTCCAGGCAGCGGCCTTCGCCGGCGCCATTGCAGGCCGCGCGACCGAGGGTCGTCGAAAAGAATGGCAGCGTCGGCACCAGGGTCGGGCCGTCCAGGTCGCCGTTCGGCGCACCGTCGGTGATCAGCACGTTGTAATTCTTGGCACAAACATCGAGGCTCGGCTGCTGGTAAACAGTCGGGTTGCTCGAGGCTTTTGCCGCTGGATCTGTGGCAACCGCGCCTGCCATGTCGGCGTAATGCGCTCTGACGCCGAGCCAGTACAGCGCGTTCTCGTACATCGTTTCCGCGAGCGGTGTCTGGCCGTTGGCCGGCAGCCCGTCGATCGTCGCCAGGATCGAGGCGCGATTCGTATCCAGGTCGGTCATCGCCTTGATCACGGAACCGCCAGCCGAGCCGCTGAAGCGCATCAGGCCGACGTTCATGTTGTTGACCGAGCTCAGGACCTTCTTGGTGACCGCCTTGAGGATGTCGATACGCTGCATGGAGACCGAGACGGGAGACGCCTTCCAGTTCAGGTAATTGCCGTCATAAAAGGTGTACGACAGGTTCCGCGGTGCGCTGCCCCAGGACAATTCGTTTTGCGGGTTGTTGGTCCAGGGGTAGGCAAGCCCCGCGCCGCTCGCGGCATAGACGTAGCCCGCCGTGCCGTCACCGTGGATGCCCGAGTCGGACTGGCACTCTACCGGGCTGGTGCTGTTACCCGGCTGCAGGTATTGCCACTTGGCCGAGGCATTGCCTTCGGAGCGGTACTGCACCATGGTATTGGTGAACGTACCGATGCCGGCGATCTGGTTCGCTGCGTAGTCGCAGTAGAACGCGGTTTTCTCGACATACTGGGTCTCATTGCCGTCGCAAACGGGGGTCACGTCGACGTCGGTCCAGTAAATCCTGCTGGTATTGCAGGAGCCGCCATAGGTAATGGTGCTGTCGTACGGATCCGCGGTTACCTCGACGGTGTCCATACTGCCGGATGTATCAAGTACGAACATGACGTTCGGCTTCGGATTCTGCGCCGGGTTCGGGTTGATCAGCAGCAGCTCGGTGTCGTCCGCAATGGCCGGAGCGCCGCAAAGCAGCGCCAGTGCGCAACCGGAAATCGTCCCTGTGGTACGGCTTGTAAGGATCTTCATGATCTTTCCCTCAAATTTCCTGGCTGACCGAAACTCAGTGAGTCACTTTAATGGCAGTGATCGTGTTCGACTCGAGGTGGCGCCGGACGACGACGATCTCGGATTCGCGGTCGCGAATCCTGAACAGGTCCTTGCGCAGCTCTTTCAACTTGACCGGCTGCCCGTTGATCAGGAATTCGGTGCTATCGGTAACCGGCGCACGGACTTCCTCGCATTCGGCACACTCCCTGAAAAACACCGTGCCGCTGGTCGATGCCGGTATCCGCAGCAGATTCAGCGGAACTTCGTATGCCCGTTCTATGGTCGTGAACTCGGCGGCAGCGGAAACGCCGAGGCCGAGCAGCATTGCTGCCAGTATGGTTCGAATGTGCATGACCTTTACCCCGTGTCCCTTAGGTTGGTGCCTTTCTGATATCTAAAGCGTCGGCGATTCCGGGCCGACGACGTAAAATGCCTGTGTATGGACGGCAGATGCGTCCCGGTCCGTAACGCCGCCAACGTCTCGCACCGACTCAGCCGTCGCGGTGGCATTGAAGTGATAGGCGGCAATACCGCTGCCGACACCCAGGCTGAATGCCCGATCCGGCACCAGGGTCGAATCCTCGAAGGCAATTACCGCCGTTACCGATTCGTGGCCGGTGATGACGTACTGGCCCAGGTTGGTGTTCGCCAGCGTGTTGAAACGTCCCTGCGACAGGGCCTGTTCCAGGCCGGTTTCGGCCGCCTGGAAGGCGTTCTCGTAGTTCTGCGCGTTTCGCGCCATGGCGAGCTCGGTCGTGGCGGTGGTCATGCCGGACACTGCCAGTACGGTGATGACCACCAGCAATATAAGCCCGACCACGAGTGCCGCGCCGTTCTGTGATTTTTGCAATCGCATGTGATTCATTTCAGTCTCTCATTGCGCGCGGTCATGACCGCGCATTGCGCAGCAGTATCGTCTTCGATACCTGGATACGCCGGAAGTTGTCGTTGAAGTTGCCGAGCGCAACGTCGCCCGGCGCGTAGTTCACGTTGTCCCGGATACCGGTTTCCGGTGTCAGGCCGCGCACCAGCAACCAGATCCTGGCCGTAATGACACGCGATCCGGGAATGAAAGCCGCATTCGCCGGGTCGAGTATGGCATCACCCGGATTGACGTAACGATCGACGGTATTATCTTCATCCACGTCGACGCCGAATTGCAGTTGCATGTTCTCGACACCCGGCGCGATCTCCTGGTCGACTATCGCCGGAGCGCCGCCTACGGATTGCAGCGACTTCCGCCGGAGTGTCGGAGCACCCGGAATCAATGCCGAATTCGTGGCGACGTAATAGGAATTGACCAGCAAATCGTGCGTTTCCGATTCCGCAGGGTCAAAGGTCGGCGGGACGACGCCATCCTGGAAGAGTTCGCCCTGGATGCGCGTAGACTGAATCTGCAATTGGCCCGGCTGCAGTGCGGTTGGTGCTACCGTCGCACGGCGCGCGGTGACGATGTCCGAGTTTCCCTGCGCAACGGCGCCGCCGGCGGGCGCGCAGGGCAGGGTGTACGCGTTGTTGCCGCCGGCGATAGGTCGCGCCAGGTCGAATGCCCAGGTCGCGCCGCAACTGCCGGTAGCACCGAGCGGAACGGTCAGCCCTTTCGGATTGTTATCGCCGATCAGGGAACGGCCCTCGACGGCACTGCCGCGGCTGTGGCGGCCCCAGTTGCTGGCCATGCGCAGGTCGGCCTCGACCGTATCCATGGCGAAATGCGCCGTTTCCTGGACACGGGCTATCGATTCATTGATGACGTAGGCCGCGCGACTCTGGCTGTACACCTGGATGGCGCCGATCATCAGGAACGATCCGACCGCGAGGGCAACCATGACCTCGATCAGCGTGACACCCGACTGACCGTTTCTCATTTGCGAATCCTGTTTCTTCATGACAGTCAGATTCCGAATACCGGGATGGTGACGGTGTAGTTCATGACTTCGCCCGGCTCTGTCCACGACACCGTGATCTGGTAGGTGGGCGGAACGACGCCATTATTGAATACGACCACTACATCGCCATTCGGCAGAGTATCCAGTGCCTGCTGGTCCCAAAGAAAAACATCGTTCGCTGCCATCTCGGCGGGCGTGCAGTCGATGCCGGCTGCGACGCAGTTGTTGTCGGCGCCGGCGAGTGCGTACACGGCACCGGCGCGCGGGTTGGCGCGTATCCGGTCCGCAACATCGCCTGCAAGTGTCACCGCGTGGTGCCGGAACATCGAGGTCCGGCCTGCCTGCATGCTGTGTACGTACAAGCCCGCGATGCCCAGCATGCCGACCGACATGATGATCAATGCGATCAGGACTTCGATCAACGTGAAGCCCTGGGCTTTCATCCCAACTACTGGGTTACATGTGTAGATTCGTGCTGGCATTGGTCTGGTCCCGGATGACTCAGTGATTGATCGGAAATCGTTTGGCAGTGACTACGGACAACCGCCGGCGGCGTCGATGATGGCTTTGTCGCGTATGACGGTGGCTCGCCCAATAGGCGTGACCACCAGTCGACGGGCGGCCGTCGTTCCGCCGGCCGCGATCTCGGTGCCGCGATCGTCACACAAGGTCGCAGTGACGAAGGACGGGTTTCCGCCCACATCGCCGCGGCCAAGCCCGGTCGCTGCATAGCTGAAGTAGGTTGCGCCGTTGTCGGGGAAAATATTGAGTCCATTGGGCACCGGCGGGTGGGCGCGCAGCACGGCTTCGCCCGCGTCACGTACGATATCCCCGTCGGTATCCTGGAAAATGATCCAGCCCTGGTCAAAGACGCCGCCGCAGGCCGCCGCGGCCCCGGCCATGGAATTCGCGCTGGCGCAAATCGTAATATTGGACTTTGCACGAGCCGCCTCGGACCGTGCGAGCAGGAAGCTCGAATGCAGGTCATTGGCCGTGGCGCTCATGCGGCTGTTCGCCGTGAACTCTGCGAAGTTCGGGACCCCGATCATCAGGATCACACCGATGATCGTCACGGTGATCATCAGTTCGTACAGCGTAAAGCCGTTCTGGTTTCGGTTTTTCATGCGCGCAATATAGTGGCGCAGGACCGCCATCGAAAATGTATCCGACCAGCGGCCGGGCGCCACGGACGAGCGGTACCGCATGACCGGCGCCGTTTGACTTAATGCGCACAGTCGTAGGGCTTGCCGTCCGAATCCTGAGAGGCCACCCGCGGGCGCCCGGAATAGCTCACGATGATGGCCCGGGCCTCGGCGCGGTCCCGGGCGTCACAGACGATGATAGTCCCGTTGGTCGCCCGCAATTCGGTCGAGCGCAGGGTGAAGCCGCGCCGGTTGGACGCGATCAGGATGCCGGGCTCGACCACGTGGTAACGCAGGATCGGCTCGTTCGCGTCACGAACTGGCGGATCGTCCCGGTTGCTGTTGACGTAGCGTATCCAGCCGGTGGACCACTCGTTGTGCGGGTCGCAGCTCAGGCCATCGAGGCTCGGGCAGATCGTCACCGCGCGCCGCCGGACGATCGAGTCCTTGCGCGCAAGGTGCACGGCCTCGAACAGCGCGTTGGTCTCGGCGCGAATACGGCTGCTTGCAACGATCGAGCCGAAGGACGGCAGTCCCACGGTTATGACGACGGCAACCAGGGCGAGGGTCATCAGCAATTCATAAAGAGTGAGTCCGGCACCGGTACGGGGCAGGCTGTGCATTTCAAACCTCCTTGTCTGAGCGGCCAGCGTATCGCACCGATGGGCTGTAACAGGCGGGATTTTCCAGTGAATCAAGCGAGTTATGGGGGCGAGTCGTCCGTTGACTGGCGTTTTCGATCTGGAATTGATCTATACTCAGCAAATCCCTGATTTGACGGATTTCAATCGATGTCCCGCCCGGAAATAGCCGCCAGGCTGCGTGACAACGGCGTGCAACCGACCCCGCAGCGTATGGAAGTGGCCGAAATCCTGCTGGACCGTCCACAGCACCTCTCGGCCGAACAACTCCTGGAGAGGCTGCGCGCCAAAGGCAGCCGGGTGTCCAAGGCCACGGTCTATAACACCTTGAATCTCTTCAGCGAATGCGGTCTCGTTCGCGAGCTGTCCATCGATCCCAGCCGCAAATTCTACGATTCGACCACCTGCGCCCATCACCACTTCTTTCACGTGGAGTCCGGGAGGCTCAGCGATATCCCTCACGAGCAAATCCGGATCATGGGCCTGCCCGAACTGCCTTCGGGCACGGAGCAGGAAAGCGTCGAAGTCCTCATCCGGATCCGCGACAGGCAGTAAGGCCGGATTTCGCACTGCTGGTGACAATAGCCCACATGGCATAATTTAGGGAATTCGAAGGTCCCTGCCGAAGTAGCTCAGTTGGTAGAGCAACGCATTCGTAATGCGTGGGTCGGAGGTTCGAGTCCTCTCTTCGGCACCAATTCAGGATAAAGGGGTCGAACCGGTTTTTCCGTGAGCCTATCTGGGTTGCGGTATTCGCCACAGAAAAATCGGTTCGACCCCTTAGTCTTTTCCTCCCCGCGCCGCGTACCACAACATGAGCACGCCCATGGCGGCGGAAATCACCGACGCGGCAAAGACGGCGATCTTGGCCGCGGCGAAGTGGGCCTCCGCCGGAAACGCCTGTCCCGCGATGAAGAGCGACATGGTAAAACCGATGCCGGCCAGCATGCCGGCGCCGGTGACTTGCAGCCAGGAATACTGAGCAGGCTTTTCTGCCAGGCCCGCCGCGACCGCGAGCGCGGAAGCGCAGACGATTCCCACCGGCTTGCCGACGACCAGTCCGGCGATGATCGCGAGCATGAGCTGCTCGTTTCCCTGAAGCACGCCGGATGACAAGACCACTCCTGCATTCGCGAGCGCAAACACGGGCAGTACCAGGTAACTCGAGCGCGACCCGGCGTGCCGCAGCAGGCGGTCTGCCGGTGACTCGATACGGTCATGGATGGCATCCAGTGCCTGCAGCGCCGGCAGGGAAGGGCCGTGACGGAGTACGTCGGCGCCGCGTTGCGCTTCGGCGGCGATCAGGGCGTCGGCCTGCACCGTCAGTGCGCGCAGGTTCGGCGGTGGCCGGGTCGGGATGAACATCGCGAGTATTACGCCGGCGAGCGTGGCGTGCAGGCCGCCCTGGTAGACGCAGATCCACAACAGCAGGCCGAGGAACATGTAGGGCGACAGCCGATAAATGTGGGAACGATTGAGAAATGCCAGCGCCGCACCGGCGACCAGCGCGCCGGCCAGGTAAATCCACTGCAGTTCGCCGGAGTAAAAGATCGCGACGACGATGATCGCGCCGATATCATCGACGATCGCGGCGGCCGTCAGGAAAATGCGCAGCTCCACCGGTACGCGGCTCCCCATCATGGCGATGAGCGCCACCGCGAATGCGGTGTCCGTGGCCATCGGTACGCCCCAGCCGTAAGCCCAGTCGCCCGCCGGAATGATCAGCGAATAGAGCGCGGCCGGCACGGCCATCCCGCCGATGGCGGCGGCGACCGGCAGCGCTGCCGTGCGGCGACCGGCCAGGTGTCCAACCGTGAACTCGCGCTTGATCTCGAGCCCCACCACGAGGAAGAAGAGTGTCAGCAGCGCATCGTTCACCCAGTGCTGCAGCGACAGGCTGAAGCCTGCCTCGCCGAAGCTGAAACCGAATGCCTGGTGCCAGAAACCGGCGAATGCCGGGCCCACAGGCGAGTTGCTCAGTACGATGGCTAGCACGGTTGCCAGCAGCAGCAAGACACCGGCCGAAGGACCCCAGCTCGCGAAATCGAGGGCCGCGGCGCGAAACCGGTGGCCCAGGGTGTTCAGCATGGCGTCCGACAGCGACACTTCGTCCCAGGGTCCGTCGTAGCGGCGGCCATTGATGAAGAACGTCGGCGTGAACTGCACGCCGCTCTGCTTTGCGCTGTGTTCATCCGCAACCACGCGGTCTTGTGCCTCACCGATGTCGGCGTCTGCATCCTGCGTCAGGCCGAAGTCCTCGGTGACGGCGCGGAGGTCGTCTTCGGTCAGGGTTTCCGAGCGCGTCATCAGTTCGATGTGGGCATCCCAGAAACGACCCCTTGCATCGGCTCGTTCCGCGAGCACGGCTGCACGGCGTGCGAGGTCGCTGCCCGTCAGCGGCCGGTGGCGGAAGACGTAGCGCATGCGATCGCCGAAACGGTCCCGGACTTCGGCAATCCGGTCGTTGGCGGCACGGCAATGGGGGCAGGCGTAACTGCCGTATTCCACGAGCGTCAGCTCGGCACCGGCGGGGCCGAGTATGTGGTCACGATCGGGGGCTACCGGCCGGTCCAGCCAGTGCCGCGTTGCTGCTTGCGTCATTCGACGTTCTTGGTCCCGGTCACTGCAAGGTATCCTACCACCAGGTTGCGTACAGCGCGGCCAACATCAGGACGATGACCAGCGCAGCGATATCGAAGCCTCGCGTCGTCGTCGTATCGACTTCCTTGTAGGCGATGGCGTTCGGATGTTCCTCGGCGCCTTGCAGCCAGGAAACCGTCACGCCGACGAAGAGGCACAGCAGGAACACGATGCCGACCCGGTCGATGAACGGCAACAGCGGCCAGCCGAGTTTGAGCGAAAGCGAAAACACGGCGGAACCGAGGGCCGTGAGCAGCGCAGCGTTGGCGGTGGTCTTCGGCCAGAAGAAGCCCAGCAGGAACAGCGCGCAAACGCCCGGCGTGAAGAAACCTGTAAACTCCTGGATGTACTGGAAGGCTTGCGCAAAATTGCCGAGCAGCGGCTCGGCCACGGTCATCGCGATGACGATGGCCGTGAAACTCGCTGTTCGGCCGACGGCGACCAGCCGCTTCTCGGGTTTGCCGTCGCCACTGAGATGGCGGTACAGGTCCATGGTGAATATCGTCGAGATCGAATTCATCATCGAGGCGAGCGATGAAACGATGGCAGCGATCAAGGCAGCGAAAACCAGGCCGAGGACGCCGGGCGGCAACAGCTTCATGATCGTCGGGTAGGCGCGATCCGGCGCCTCGAGGTCCGGCGCTAGGACAGCCGCCGCGACACCCGGCAACACGATGATCAGCGGCATCACGATTTTCAGGAATGCGGCAAACACGATGCCTTTCTGCGCTTCCCGGCTGTTCCTGGCAGCCAGCGCCCGCTGGATGATGTACTGGTTGAAGCCCCAGTACGAGAAGTGCATCACCCACATGCCGCCGACGAGGATCGAGATACCCGGGAGGCTCATATAGTGCGGCGAGTCCGCACCGAACACGAGGTCGAAGCGCTCCGGGGTCTTCTCGAGCAGTATCTGGAAGCCGGCGATGACGCCCTGTCCGGCCGATACCTCGTTCAGCGAAATGACCGCAATCAGTATTCCGCCGAGCACCAGCAACGTGACCTGGATGATGTCCGTCAGTGCGACGGCCTTGAGGCCGCCGTACAGCGAATAAGCCGCCGCGAACGAGCCCAGCGCAAGCATGCCGTAAGTTCGGTCGATGCCCGCAACCGTTTCGACAGCGAGTGCACCGAGCCACAAAATCGACGTCAGGTTGACGAACACGTAGATGCCGAGCCAGAACAGGGCCATCACGTTGCGTACACGATGATCGTACCGCTCTTCGAGAAACTGCGGCATGGTGTAGATCTCGTGTTTCAGGAACACGGGCAGGAGCCACTTCGCGACGACGATAAGCGTGATCGCTGCCGTCCATTCGTAAACGCCGATGGCGATTCCCATGACCCAGGCTGAGCCGGACATGCCGATGATTTGCTCCGCCGAAATGTTGGCGGCGATCAGCGACGCGCCGATCGCCCACCAGGGCAGGTCGCGGCTCGCGAGGAAATAGTCCCTGGCGTCCTTCCGGTGACCGGGTTTCTCCCGTGATACCCATTGCGCAAGTATGAGCAGCACGACGGCATACACCGCGACGACGCTGAGGTCGAGGAGCTCCAGGTGCACGACCGACGACTCCTTATCTTGATTTTTGTAGAATTGTTAGCGGACTGACGGCATCCGGCAAGTGTCCGGTTACGCCATGTCGAACAAGAGTATCTCGGCCTCCGAATCGCCGCGGATGGTAACGATTTCCTCGTTCACGATGGCCGCGCCGTCACCGGCAGCCAGGGGCGTATTGTTGACAGTCGCGTTGCCGCGCGCAAGCTGGATCCAGCCCTTGCGACCGGGCGCAAAGCCGTGTTCCACGCTCTCGCCCTTCGACAAGAGGCTCGCGTACAGGTCTGCATCCTGGTGTATGGGCAACGCACCGTCGCGCCCGTCGCCCGAGACGATGAGCCGCAAGCGGCCGCGCTTTTCCTCGTCCGGTATCCTCGCTTCCGCATAGCCCGGTGTCAGTCCCTGTCGGTTCGGGAGTATCCAGATCTGCAGGAAATGCACGGGTTCCGAATCGGAGTGATTGAACTCGCTGTGCTGCACGCCCGTGCCGGCAGACATGCGCTGCACGTCGCCCGGCCGTATCACCGAGCCGGTGCCGAGGCTGTCCTTGTGTTCCAGGGCGCCCTGCAGCACATAGGAAATGATCTCCATGTCACGGTGGCCGTGCGTACCGAAGCCCTTCGACGGCTGCACCCTGTCTTCGTTGATCACGCGCAGGACGCCGAATCCCATATGGTCGGGATCGTAGTAATTGCCAAAAGAAAAGGTGTGCCGGCTGTCCAGCCAGCCGAAATCCGCGTGCCCGCGATCGTTCGCGGCCCTGACCTGCAACATGTATCCTCCTGTTTCCGGGGCGCAAATGAGGCCCGGCCACTCTTTATATAGGCGACGTCCGGAGATGCAAGTCCCAGCAGCGGCAACCACGGCGCACGAGCGGCATGCGCAGATGTACCCGATACTCTCGGATGCTCAGATTACCGAGTTGCGCCGCTACGGCGTCGAGCGGGTGTTCGCAACCGGCGAGACGCTTTGGGACGTCGGCGCACGCAGTGTGGACTTCTACGTGGTGCTGGAGGGCGAACTCGAGATCCTGCGCCGCGGCGCTTTCGGTGACGACAGCGTGATGCTCGTGCACCGCCGCGGCAGTTTTTCGGGCGAAACCGCGCTGCTGTCCGGCCGCGCTGCCATGGTCGCGGCGCGCGCCGGAAAGGATCTCAAAGCACTGTCCGTGCCCGCCGATCGGCTGCGCGCGATCATGGTGACGCACGCCACGCTCGGCGAAATCATCATGCGCAGCTTCATACTGCGGCGCGTGCGCATGATTTCCGAAGGCGTGAGCGACCTGCTGCTGGTCGGCTCACGCCATTCCGCAGACACGCTGCGGTTGCAGGAATTCCTGACTCGAAACGGGCATCCCTATACCTTTGTCGACCTCGAAGTCGCCGGCGACGTCTGCACGATGCTGAATCGCTGCGATATCGGGCCGGAGGACACACCGCTCATCATCACCAGCAAGGGCGAACCGCTGCGCAATCCGTCATTGCGCACGCTTGCGGACCGGCTCGGACTTTCGCTGCAGCTCGACCTGCA
>DATICC010000378.1:0-10511 GCA_035457045.1 Woeseiaceae bacterium
ATCTGTGCGGTGATGTCGTCCTGCACCGCGAAGATGTCGGTGAGTTCCCGGTCGTAGGAGTTGGACCAGACGTTGTATCCGGTATTCACGTCGGTGAGCTGCGCTGTTATACGTAACGCGGAACCGGATTTTCGGACACTGCCCTCGAGCACCGCATCGACGCCCAGTGCACGTTTGATTTCCTGCAGATCGGTATTGCCTTTGAAGTGAAACGAACTCGAGCGCGCCGGTACCTTGAGTGTCGGTATGTGCGCGAGGCGATTCAGCAGGTCCTCGGTCAGGCCATCAGAGAAATATTCCTGTTCCGGATCGCTGCTCAGGTTGACGAACGGCAATACTGCGACCGACTTTCGGGCAGTGCCGGTGACGTCGGCTGACCGGGTCGACGGTACGTTCTCGACCCTTGAAAATCGCTCCACGCCAAGGACTGCAACCAGCAGCGCCAGGGCAGCCACGGTGAGGATTTCAAGGCGGCGGCCGGTGCTTGTCCTTGCCGATTGACCCGGTGGTACATCGGCCGTGCGCATGATACCGGAGGGCGTGACCTCGAAAGCCCAGGCGAGAATCAGCGCTACCGGGAATCCGAGCAGTATCAGGGTCGCAAGCACCTGCAGAACCCATTCCGGTGCGTGGAAGATCGGAAAGAATACGGATGCGACCTGGACGGTCAGCCAGCCGACCGCCGCGTAGGCAATCCCGACCCTGAAAACGTTGCGGCGCTTCAATTCAGACAGAAAGCCGGACATGGGAGCATATCCTTCCGCAGTAAACCGGCCCGATTATACGGTAGCTCGAAACTCGCGCTTTGAAATTGGGCGACAGTGATCGCAATATCGAAGCGCCGCAAGGCCGGCTGGCCGCCGGGCTTGGGTAGCCCGCACTATGATCCTGCACCGTGTCATCAGCACATGACGCGCCTTTGGATAACTCAAATACTCAATACCGGCACCTTTATGCGAACAGAGTGCCGGGCATTGCGAGTGTTTTGAGCGGTACCGCTTCCGCCGATTCACCGAGCGGGTATCGATTCGCCCCGGGGTAGATCACGGCGACCCGCTCCAGCCCGAGATCATCAAGCGCGATGCGTATCGAGGACGTAAGCTTAGGCGCATCGGCACGCTTGCACTCCACGCCGAACAGGCGATCTCCGCGACGAAGCAGCAGATCAATCTCCGCACCCTGGTGCGTGGCCCAGAACCAGGCCTCGTCGAACGGCTCGGCAGCGAGAACCTGCTCGATCACGAAGCCTTCCCAGGACGCGCCGAGCTTTGGGTGCGACAGCAAGGCTTTCTCGGTCTCAAGGCCGAGGAGCTGGTGTAACAGACCGCTGTCGCGCACATACACCTTCGGCGATTTGACTTGCCGTTTGCCGAGGTTCGCGTGCCAGGGCTGTAACTGCCTCAGGACCAGTGCATCGCTCAGAAGATCGAGGTAGCGGCGCGTCGTCGACGGACTCACGCCGAGCGCCCTGGCGGGATCCGCCGCGTTCCAGATCTGGCCGTGATAGTGCGCAACCATGGTCCAGAACCGGAGCAACGCAACCGCCGGTACCCGCACGCCCCACTGTGGAAAATCGCGTTCGAGCAGGGTCTGGATGAACTGCTTGCGCCAGGCGACGCTGTCGGGATCGTTGCGGGCGCGATAGGATCTGGGGAACCCGCCACGGCGCCACAGCGTGTCCGCCGCATCCGCGCCGGTCTCGGCCAGGGCGAAGCCGCCGATCTCGATGCGTTCCATGCGCCCGGCCAGGGTCTCCCCACTTTGCCGCAGCAGATCGCCCGATGCGCTGCCGAGTATTAGGAACCGCGCCGGCGATCCCCGGCGATCGGCCAACACGCGGAGAACCGGGAAAAGGTCAGGCCTCCGCTGAACCTCGTCGATGACGACCAGACCTTTCAGCGGCTCGAGCGCCGTCCTCGGCTCCTCGAGGCGCGCCAGGCCGACCGGGTCCTCCAGATCAAAATAGTTCGGAGATTCCTCGGACAGCAGCTCCCGCCCGAGGGTGGTCTTGCCGGCCTGACGGGGGCCTGTGAGCACGGTCACCGGGTTTCGCGCGACCGCAGTGCGGATTTTCTCCAGGAGGGCGTTGCGGGCTAGGTGCATGGCATCGGAACTCTACCATGAAAAACGATCACTAGATAGGCGATTTTCATGGTGTATAGCTGGTAGGCCGAGCCATGGTCTTTGCACAATTTGCCAGACGCAGGTCGAATGCGCTTTGGAGTCGGCTTCCCCGCTCGCGTGTCAATAAGAGGGTCACCTGACAGTCATGCAACCAAAGCTGCTGCCACGACTGATTCTCGCGTCACTGGTGCTTCCGGCAAGTGCTCTGTCGTACCAATTGGCCCTCCGGGCGTATCCCGACGGGAGTGTCTTTCTTGGTTATCTCTGGTACGCGTGGGTGCCGCCATTTTACGATTTCGCTTTCGCGCTGATGGTGCTGGCGCCGTTCGTCGCCGCGACTCGCACACGTTACCTTCGTATTCTCGCGTTAGTCCTCGTGACTGCCTGCATTTATCTGGCGGCGGTGATTGTCGTAGTCAATTCGCAATGGGCTCTGGATCAGTGGGCTGACTCACAACACCTGCGCTTCGTGACGCTGGTGCCAACCGCACTCGTCGCGACGGCCCTTCTTGCTGCTGCAACAGCATGGCTGGGTCCGTTGCGGGTGACTCGCCGGTTCTGGATTTGCGTTGCGCTTGCGGGCCTGGTCAGCGGCCTCGCATTCCTGGGTGCCAACGCGGGCATCATGGACTATTGGTTGAGTAACGCGACTTCCTACGGGGCATACTGGCTATGGCCAGTAGCTACTTGCCTTGCCATCTATTACGGCCGCGATCCTGGGCAAAGGTCCTGAGGAATCACATTCCGGCACCGGTTAGTCAAAAGGCCGCGTCGATGCCGACCAGGAAGTAATTCTCCTTGCTGAGATGGCCGGTGTAGTACGTACCGGTCTGCGGCTGTTCCTCCAGCAGGTCGATATTCAGCTCGATGACACCCTTCACGTTGCGCATGAAATAGTAGGAGCTCGACAGCGATACAGTGCGCATGTCGATGCCCTCGTAGATCGTGTCGCTGTTCGCAAAGTCTCCGGCATCGTTGAGGTTGATCAAGGCAGAGAAAACCCACTTGTCACTGTGCACGTAGTCCACGCCCGCAAAGCCGCCGGTCCATTCATAGTCGAGCGCCGGATCGAGGAATCCTTCCCAGCGGTTCCACAGGACCTGCCCGAACCAGTACCAGCGATCGGCGATCCTGCCGGATGCGTCGATGCCGGCAACGAGCTTGTCGGTGTCGAGCGTTCCTGACTCCGTGCCCGCCGGGCCGGTGGCATTGAACTGTTCCCCGGACAAACCGAAGAGCCCGACGGACACCGGGCCTATTTCCGTGCCGAGCCGGCCGAACACACTCTTGCCGGTGTCGTTGTCGAAAAGCTTGTCGGGACGCCGGTAACCGGGACTGTTGAGATTGTAGTTACTCTCGATGCCGTTACCGTTCACGAAGCCGAGCGACACGTCCAGTGGACCGAACCCTCGGCCAAACAGCAGGCCGCGGTCATAAGTAACACCGGCGAAGCGGTACGCCATGAAATCCTGGAAGGTCATGCGGATCTCGCGCGGAAACATGAGATCGGATACCTGGAACTGCCCGAGCATGACATCCACGCCGGAATTGAACAGGTCCGCATAGCTGAACCAGGCATCCTCGACGATCACCTCGGTGTTCGCGCCTTTTTCCGCGAAGATCATGTAGAAGTAATAACTGATGTTGTCCGTCAGCGGTGCGCTTGAGAGCAGCTTCAGCAGGTAGGGCGCCTGGAAGTCGACACTCGCATCGGCCTCGATTTCGCCGGTGATGGGGTCAATAGACTCGCCATCCCTGCCCTGTACATACGCCTGGACGCGCGCTGCGAGAGGCAACCACTCCTGGAGCGCCAGCTGGTCGTCGCCGGTCTTGACCGTGTTGTCGCGCCAGTTCGGCAGGCGGTAGTTCATCTCGCCGGCGAAACGTTCGCCGAATTCGTTCAGGCGCGGATAAGCTGCATGGCATACATTGCAACTTACGCCGTATTCACGCGCAAAGGCGGGCATTCCGCTGGCGGATTCGTGGAAGCCGACTGTTGCGATGAGCAGCAACAATGGAGAAACAGCAAGTCGTGCAACGTCGGCACCGGTCATTACCGATACTCCTGGTGAGTTGGGTCCTGGAAGCGATTAGGCCGCGCAGGGCGCATTCGCGCCATAAGGGATTACCCGGATCACACAGTCGTTGGCAGTGACTGTGCGCCCTGGTTTGCGTTTTCCTAGAGCTGCGACTCCAGCCCGAATGCCCGCGCAAACCACGCCTGGAACTTTCGGCCCGCGGAGGCATTCGGATCGCTGTCGTAGGTCTCGGTGCCGTCGGTCCAGGTAAGGTCCTTGTCCTCGAGGCGTACTGTCCACGCACGTTCACCGGATGCCATGTGATCGAAGATCGCTTCGAGTTGCTTTGCGAGCACCGGGCTCTCGACCAGTACGCCCTGCTCGCAGTTCAGCGAGGTCGAACGCGGATCGAGGTTGTAACTGCCGACGAACAGCCTCTCGCCATCGATGATCATCGCCTTCGTGTGCAGGGCGGCACCTGACGATCCTTTCAGGCTGCTCTGGACCTGCACCCCACCGGTCGGCTTGATCTCGAAAAGTTCGACGCCGCCGGCCAGCAGGTTCTTGCGCTGGCTGGCATAGCCGCCATGTACCGCGGCCACGTCGTTTGCCGCGAGCGAATTGGTCAGTACGCGCACCTGCTTTTCCGCCTGCGCAACACCGATGAGCGCCTCAGCGCCTTTTTCACCCGGCACGAAGTAGGGTGAAATGACGAACAATTCCGATGTTGCCCCGAGCATTGCCGGAAACAGGACCTTGCCGACAGCCGATGCATCATCGCCAAGAGTACCGGTCGCCTTTGCCGGATCGTCGGACACGAACTCGTATTCGCTGCTCCACTCGAGCGTCCAGTCGCCGCCGAACAGTCGTTTGATCGTATCGCTGCCGCGCAAGGCCTCGGCGTACCAGCCGCTCGCGGCCTCTGCCGATGCGGCCGCCAAAAGGTCGCGCAGCTTGAGCAGGTTCTCCTCGCTGACGGAATCCGGATCGAGTACATCGATCGGGTAGGTCTGCTCCGCATTCCAGAAGCGGTCAAAGGAAGTGGAGACGTCCTGTACGACAGGCCCGGCCATGGCGAAATCCAGGTCCTCGAAATTGACGTTCTGACTCGCGCCGAAGTACTCGTCGCCCAGGTTTCTCCCGCCGACCATGGCGATCCGGTTATCGGCGATCCAGGACTTGTTGTGCATGCGCCGGTTGATGCGGTTGAAGCTGCCGATGCCCTCGAAAATGAAAGCAAAAAACCCGTCTCGCGAGGCGAAGGGATTGAACAGGCGTACATCGATGTGCGGGTGCGCATGCAACGCCGCGAAGCCGGCATTCCTGGCGCGTGCGTCCATGTCGTCCACGAGCAGGCGCACGCGTACGCCACGGTCGGCGGCAGCCAGCAGTTGTGCGGCGAGCGCGAGACCCGCGGTATCCGCATGCCAGATGTAAGTCTGCACGTCGAGGCTGCGTTCGGCTACGCGAGCGGTGTGCCAGCGAACGACAAAGGCTTCACGCCCGTCGCTCACCAGGCGAAATCCGGATTGACCCGGATGGGCGGCCTCCGCTGCGATAACCGTGCGATCGAGCGGTGTCTCGCTACCCGGCGCTGCTCCGCCGTCGAAAGGAAGGTCTGGGCGGGGCTCGAGCTGTGCGCAGGCGCCGAGACCCAGGCCGACCATGGCGAGAAGCAGTGAGCGCATCGTGCAGACCTCTTGGAAAAGGGTCAGACCCCTTTTCCATCCTACATTATCCGGTCACGGTGTTGCTTGCCGCACGAGATCCAGATCGTGAAAGTCGAAGGAAAAATCCGTGGCGGGGGAGACGGCCTTCATGCGAATTCGTTCGACCTCGCCTGTCGGGCCGAGCGCAAACGATACATACGCATCCGCATTCAGTTTCCTGTCGACCCAGCGCGCAATAAAGGTGTCGAACTGGAAATGCTCCAACGGACCGGCGAGGGAGTCGCTCCGCGGCGACCGGAAGTGCAGTGCGCCATCGTCGCCCAGCGTTATCTCGATATCGCCGTACCACGGATCCCTGTAGGTGCCAGCGTAGGACTCGAGCGGCAGGCTTGGCTTGCTGTCGGCAACGCGCGATGCCTCCGCCTCGGCGACAGCGGCAGCCGCATCGCTCTGCCGGGTGCCTGCGGCCTCGGCAACGATGGCAACCCAGTCTTTGCCGGCATGCTTCGCAACGCCCTTCAGAAACTGGTCCACGATATCGTTGACCACGGCACGCGGCGCGGGTGACAGCAGGTTATTGCTGACGAATACGCCCAGTCCCTGTTCGGGCAACAGCACCAGGAACGACGTCATGCCCCACAGGCCGCCGCTGTGCGAAATCATCGGCTGTCCGTAGAACGTGGAAATGCTCCAGCCGAGCGCATAGGCGTTCAGGTAGGAACCCGTGTGCTTGACCACGTAACCCGAACCGGGCAGCAGCGTCACCGGATTCAACAACTGTGCAAACTGCCCCGTGCTGATGAGTTGTTCGCCTTCCGCCGTGAGCCCCTTGTTCAGCACGAACGACATCCAGGTTGCCATGCTGCGTGCGCTGCAGTTGATACCGCCGGCGGCGGATGCGAGAGACGTTTCGAGCGACAGGGTGGTCTCGAGTTTGCCATCCATCAACACATGCGGTGTGGCCTTGACTGCGTCGGGCGCGGTGCGTGCCAGCGTCGCGGTGCAATCGCTCATCCCCAATGGAATCAGCAGGCGCCGCTCCAGAAACTCCTCGAACGATGTCCCCGCAACTCTCGCGACGACCTCGCCGGCAATGATGTAGAGCAGATTGTCGTAGGCATATTGCGAGCGAAAGCTGCTCTTCGGCTTCAGGTGCCGCATCGCGAGTATGATTTCCTCCCGGGTGCTCTTGGCCTGCGGAAACAGCAGCAGGTCGCCGGCGCCGAGCGGCAACCCGCTGCGATGTGTCAGCAGGTCGCGGATCGTGAACTCGCGCGTGACCCAGGGATCGTACATGCGGAATTCGGGGAGATAGTCGATCACCGGGTCGTCCCAGCCGAGTTTGCCCTCGTCTGCCAGCAGCGCGAGCGTTGCCGCGGTAAACGCCTTGGACACGGAGGCAATCTGGAACAGCGTCCTGTCGTCGACAGCACCTTCCATGCCGTTCTCGAGCACCCCGTGGCCGGCGGAATAATAGAGCTGTCCGTCATAAACCACAGAGACCGCCATCCCTGGCACCTGGAATTCCTCCATGGCGCGAACGACGGTTTTATCGATTGAGCGTTTCGAAGGGGCCGCGAGGGCCGTGTTCGTGCTGGCAAAATGGGCAACAGCAATCAGGACGGAGCAGGCGAGGAGTCGAAGATATCGTGACATGGGAGTTCTCGTCAGTTGAACGGCGTCGGCCGCCGGTGATGGTTTTCAGGATACATGGTCATAAGTCCTGGTTTTCCAGATCTTCCAGGCACCGCGCGTAAGCAGTGGCAGTGCGAAAACAGCGATGAAGATCCAGGTCAAAGTGCCGTAACCCCTCGCGATGAGTTCGATCAGGCCGAACCGGGCGGCGAGCAGCAGCGCAACCGCCAGCGCGGAAACGGCGATGGCAGGACGCAGCCAGCGCGGCATGCTCCTGTCACCCTCCCGAAATGCTGTATCGATGCGCTCATTGACCGCGTGTATGAATGCTGTACCGGTCTCGATCAGTGTGCCGAACACGACGACATAGAAAACAATGTCGAACCAGGGCAGGTCGAGCCCTTGCATCAGGAAATCCGCAGGCACAGCGGAATCCAGGATGGCGGGGTAGGCCGCCGACATGGCGAGGAAAAAGAGCAGTGCGGGAATCATGATCAACGGGCCGGAAAGTGCGCCGGCGATGAATGCATCCCTGCGCGACTCCATGTGGCGCACGCAGTAAAGGATCACCGGAATGACGGCGAGGTTGTAGCCGAAGTAACGGATCCCGTTGCTGAACCAGCCGTCGCCAACGGGCACTTCCGCAATATTTCTCGTGAGCTCATCGCCGAACACCCACAAGTAACAGGTGAGGAGCACTGCGTAAGTGGCATACAACACGAAGGACCAAACCGCCAGGGCTCTCTCTATGAGCGAAGTTCCCAGGAACACCAACAGTCCAATCAGTGCCATGAGCAACAGGGTGGCGAAAACCTTGTGCATCCCCAGGTGCTCTGCGGCGAGTTCGCCGGCGGCAGCGCCGATGACCGCCAGCACGAGAAGTCCAAGAACGAAGTAAGCGATCTCGTAGACGAACCAGCCCCTGCCCAGCAACTGCCGCAACAGGCTGCGGTAGTCGTAACTTCGGGTAAGCCGTGACAGTTCGAAACAAAGTACGCTGGCGATACTGAACAACACCGTCGCGACCAGCATGCCGAGCAGCCCGCCGACGGGGCCCGAACCGAGGAAAAATTCCACCAGCTCACGGCCGGTGGCATAGCCGCCGCCGATGATCACCGATTGCAGCAGGAAGCCGGGCAGCCAGATTCGTTGAAAGGCTGAATGACTCAAGAGCTGCGCTTCCGGGCTGATGACGACCGGCCCGGGAGCCTGGACACGATCCTTATCCCCACAACTCGGTGCTCGGCGGCGAGACTACGCCGCCGGTATAACTCATCGGGTGTTCGCGATCCGCCTTGAGAAACAGCGCGCCGTCGAGGTCGACGTACTGGCACAACTGCGCCAACACGAAACCGGGGGCCATGGCCAGCGACGTGCCCATCATGTTTCCGACCATGAGGCCTATGCCCCGCGACAGCGCGAGACCCGCGAGTTCGAGCGCCTCTGTCAGGCCGCCGGCTTTGTCCAGCTTGATATTGATCATCTGGTAGCGCCGCGCCGCCTGCTCGAACTCGTTGATGTTGAGGCAGGACTCGTCGGCACATAACGGAACCGGCGAGCGGTACTTCTCGAGCGCCTCGTCAGCGCCACGCGGCAGCGGTTGCTCGATCATAGCCACACGCAGGTCCCTGAATTTCGGCGCGAGCTCCACAAGTTGTGGAAAGGTCCAGCCCTGGTTCACGTCCACGACGATCTCCGCGTCGGGGCGAGCCGCACGAACGGCTGCAATTCTCTCGACCGGCATCTCGGCATCCAGCTTGACCTTGATGATGCTGGTGTCCAGGGTCCTGGCCGTCCTCGCCATCTCCTCGGGTGTGCCGAGCCCGATAGTGTGGACGCTCTGGACCTGCCCGGGCTGTATGCCGGTCAGTTCCCAGATGCTCTTGTGTTCGAGCTTTGCCTGCAAATCCCAAAGCGCACAATCGATGGCGTTGCGGGCACCGCCAGGCGGCAGCAGCGAACGCAGTTCCGAGCGGCCTGTGCCCTGCTCGAGCGCGCTTTTCACGGCCGCAACCTGCGCCAGCATGCTTTCCCCTGTTTCGCCCAGGTAATAGATGCCGGCCGCCTCACCGCTTCCGGCAGCACCGTTCTGCCTGATCACAACGTGCAGCAACTGGGCCGTCGCAAAGGTGTAGCCCGTAATCCTGAACGGCGATTTGAACTCCCAGGGCTCGACTGAGAAAGTGACATCCCGCTTGACTGACATCACGACGTCCAGATTTCACCGAGTGCGCGCCTGAAATTCTCTCCCAGCACACCTTTGATGTCATTGTCGCTATAACCACGACGGACCAAACCTTCCGTTAGGTCATACATTTTTTTCGGGTGATCCATTCCCTCGATGTCAATCTTTTCGCGAAAGGCGTAACTGCCCTTGTATCCGGCCTTCAGCCATTCGTAAACGTCCGGCGGCAATGCGTCGTAACCCCTCAAGTCCGAATCGGTGCCGATGCCGGCGTGTTCGATTCCGACGAGTTTCGCAATATGGTCGATGTGATCAATGTAATGTTCGATCGTCGTCGGCTCGTCGTTCTTGACGAAGTTGCGCACGGCAGTGACACCCATCACGCCGCCCTTCGCGGCCATGGCGCGGATTGCTTCGTCAGTCTTGCAGCGTGGATGCCCTGGCACGAGCGCGCGGCAATTGGAATGCGTGATCAGCACGGGCTTGGTGGACAGTTCAAAAGCGTCAAGCGTCGTCTGGTCGCCGCAGTGTGAAACGTCGACAGCCATGCCGACTTCGTTCATGGCGGCCACGATCGATTCACCGTAGTCGCTGATGCCGAAATTGAACCACGATGTCGAGCCGGTGCCGATACTGTTCCATTCGTTGTACGTAAGTTGGGAAATCCTTTGCCCGACATTGTAGAAGTGCTGGACATGCTCTACCGACTCGAAGTGCTCCGAGTCCTGTACGCCGAGTATGATGCCGATTTTGCCGTTGCTGCGGACGGCATATAGGTCCGCTGCGGAATCGATGCGCATCAACAGATCCGGGTTATCGGCGACAGCTCCGTTGCAGCCCGCCATGTACGTCATCGCATCGAGTGTCTCGTTGATTCCG
>DATICC010000379.1:0-2300 GCA_035457045.1 Woeseiaceae bacterium
ATCTACGTCTATCCGCTGAAAGCCATCTATTCCGGAGCCATTGAGTTCTTCAGCAATGGCTACTTCACATCCTATTTTGGCCTGAGGTCCCTCGCAGATCTGCGCGACCTGTTCGTCATCTTCGGCCTGGGCTTTGCAGGTCTCTCGGGGATCATCGTCCTGTTGAACCGGCACGCCTGGTCGCTTCGCGACAAGCTTTCGCTGAACGCATTGGAGTTGTTCGACCTGCACACAGAGACCACGCACTGGAACATCAATGTCATGGTCGCTGCAATTTCGGTCGCGCTGGCGATATTCCTGCCGGACCGGTGGGTGGTCGTGGCCGGCATTTTCTATGGCGTTTTTGCCATCGTCCTTCCCTGGCACGGCATCAGCCGGGGCCGACTCCGCGACCGATTGCACCCGGTCGCGAATTGAGCGCCGTGGCACGGCCGCAACACCGGCTGGCATCGCTGTGCTGTCCACAATTGACCTGCAGGAGCGCGGATCGCGCGCGACCGCGATCCTGATTCTGCATTGCAGGTAAACGGCCGCGGCGATAAAGTAGTCCTGCACCTCGACAAAACCCGGAAAGGGACAGCCCGAAAACACATGCCAGGAAACCGTCAAATGCCCGCCGCCAGGCGCAACTCCCACTTTCGTCGGGCCTGCGCCCTCGCGGCATTGCTGGCGTTGACGCTGTTGCAGGTTTCCTGGGCGGGCCACCAGTTCCAGCACCAGGGCGGCGAGATGCTCGAAGTCTGCGGCATCTGCATGCAGCTCGATCGCGTAGACCAGTTTCTGTCACCGGTCGAACACCTGCTGCTGGACGAGCCTATCGTATTTGCGTATTGCACCGAGCTGCAGCCCTCAGTACCATCCGCCGACCCGCTCGCCTACGAAACTCGCGCTCCGCCTACCGTCTGATCCGTTCAAAAGCTGCGGCTTCTGCTGCTGTCGTTTGTCCGCGCTACACGCGGGCTTACCCGATCACGAACTGGACTGGAACCATGCATACCCTGGTACATGCAACACAACGCCGGCATTGCCTGCCGGCGTTGGCCCTCGGCGCGATCCTGCCGGTTGCCGCGCTCGCGGCCTCCGAAGAGGATCCCCACCATGACATCGAGGAAATTGTCGTTACTGCCACGCCGCTCGAACGTACGGTCGAGCAGCTGGCGCAACCAACAGCGGTGCTGAGCGGCGACGATCTCACCAGGAAACAGTCGACCAGCGTCGGCGAAACGGTGTCTACCGAACTGGGCGTAAGTTCGACCTGGTTCGGCCCGGTCGCGTCCCGGCCGGTCATCCGCGGCCAATTCGGCGAACGCGTGCTCGTACTGGCAAATGCACTCGACGCGATGGATGCCTCCGCGCTGAGCGAGGATCATGCCGTCGGCGTCGACGGTATCCTTGCGGAACGTATCGAGATCGTGCGCGGTCCGGCAACGTTGCTCTATGGCAGCGGAGCAGCCGGCGGCCTGGTCAACGTCGTTGACAGCCGTATCCTCGAAGCACCACTCGAAGGTCCTGTGAGCGGAGCCTTGTCACTCGGCAGCGATTCAGCAACCGGCCTCGTATCCGGCGCCGGCAAGATTGCATTCGGCATCGAGCGCATCGCAGCGCATCTCGACTACTACCGCCGCGACACGGATGACGTGGAGATTCCGGGGTTCGCCGAATCGGCGACGCTGCGCGCCATGGAGGAAGTTGAGGGCGAGGAACACGAAGAACCATTCGGGGTCGTCGAGAATACCGACAGCAGCACCGACGGCGGCGCTGCGGCAATGACTTTTACGGGCGATGCCGGTTTCATCGGCCTCGCGTACAGCCTGCACGACAGCAATTACGGGATTCCCGGCCACGAGCATCTCGAGGAGGGTGCGGAAGAGGAAGCTGCCGTTCGCATCGATCTCGAGCAGAGGCGACTTGATCTGAAAGGGGCCTATGATTTCGACGGGGCGATCCAGAGTGCGAAATTGCGCATTGCGCGCAACGACTACACGCATACCGAGCTCGAAGGTGCCGAGATTGGCACCGTGTTCGATACACTGGGAACCGATGCCCGGCTGGAATTTCGCCATGCGACGCTGGGCGATTTTCAGGGCGCTTTCGGGCTGCAATTCAAGAGCACAGACTTTTCCGCCGCAGGCGAAGAGGCCTTTGTACCGAGTTCGGATACCCAGCAAAGCAGCCTGTTCCTGTTCGAGGAATGGGGTCTGAGCGAGACCTGGACGCTGCAAGGCAGTGCGCGGGTCGAGCGGCAGACGATCGACTCGCCGTCGCAGCCTTCCTACAGCGACACGGCCTGGGGCGGGTCC
>DATICC010000380.1:0-3032 GCA_035457045.1 Woeseiaceae bacterium
CGCCGCGAACAAGCCCGAGGGGATTGTCCCACCGGTCGCAACAGCAGCGAAACCAGCCTCCCGGGCGGCCGCAAGTTCGCCGGCAATTTCTCCCCAGCTCAATGCAAAATCGGCGGCGCCCAAACCCGGCGTTCCGGGTTCACCAACAGCCGGGGCAGCTAAAGTCGCCACCACTGCAAGAAACGCGGGGGCACCCAAAGGGCCGGCGGTGGAAATTGCGCTCGGCAGCCATCCGGAGCCCTCGCCCGCTGCGCCGGCAGCCACGCCGGAACCCATCGAGAATCAGTTCGGCACCTCGATGACGGCGACGTTGAAGGCACTCGGCACTGCGCAACTGAAGCAAATGGACGAGGACGACAACGAAGACCCGAACGACTCCGAGTCGGGTGATAAAGGGAAGCCATCGCGTCGCCTGTTCGGGTTCTTCCGCGGCTCGAGCTGAGCCTGCCCGACCCGGGCTTGTGGCCGGGCCATCGGCACACGCCAGGATCAAGGTATCATTCGCCGGTGACAAGCCCGTTCCTGGACAGGGGCAAAAGATGCAAGACATCTCATTCCGATCGACAGTACTGATCGCGGCAAGCCTGCTGGCATCCTGCGGCGGCAGCGATTCCGGTTTCGTTGACGACGGTGGCAATTCCGGCTGGGTGTCCGGAAGCTACCTGCCCTCCGCCGGCTTTTACGCGCAATGTGTCGCGCCGCGCAGCGGCATCGACCCGGCGACGGGCAGCTCCTACCCCGATGTCAGCGGTACCGTTACCGACGAGAACAATTTCCTGCGTTCCTACAGTAACGAGACCTATCTCTGGTACAGCGAGATCGTCGATCGCGACCCGGCCCTCTATACGACGCCGACCTACTTCGACCTGTTGAAGACCAACGCGACCACGGCCTCCGGCAATCCCAAGGACAAGTTTCATTTCACTTACCCGACGGACGAGTGGTATCAGTTGTCACAGGGCGGGGTCAGCGCGGGTTACGGAGCGGAATGGGTGCTGCTGAGTGCGACACCGCCACGGCAGGTCCTGGTGGCCTACACCCAGCCGAATTCTCCGGCCACCGCGCCAGCCGTCATGCTGGAGCGCGGTGCGGAAATACTCTTCGTCGACGGCGTCGACCTGGTTAACGACAACACGCAAAGCGGCGTTGATGTGCTGAATGCCGGACTGTTCCCGGGCGGCGCCGGTGAAACGCATACGTTCACGATCCGGGACCCGGGTTCGGCAACCACGCGCAGCATCACCATGACCTCGGCCATTATCACGCTGGCACCGGTCCAGGGCGTTTCCGTCATTGCGACACCGACCGGCAATGTCGGTTACCTGGTTTTCAATGATCACATCGCAACCGCAGAACAGGCACTCATCGATGCAGTCAACCAGCTGAACAGCAGCGGCATCGTCGACCTGGTGATCGACCTGCGTTACAACGGCGGCGGCTACCTGGACATCGCAAGCGAGTTTGCCTACATGATCGCCGGCGTGGCGGCGACCGCCGGACAGACCTTCGAGCTGCTGCAATTCAATAGCAAGCACCCGAACACCAACCCGATCACCGGACAACCGCTTGCACCGATCCCGTTCCACTCCAGCACACTCGGCTTTTCCGTTCCGGCCGGGCAGTCGCTGCCCGTACTCAACCTGCCGCGGGTCTTTGTACTCAGCGGCCCGAACACCTGCTCGGCCAGTGAATCGATCATCAATTCACTGCGCGGCGTGGATGTGGAAGTAATTCAAATAGGTTCTACAACTTGCGGAAAACCTTATGGTTTTTATGCCACGGACAATTGTGGCACGACGTATTTCACGATCCAGTTCCGCGGTGTCAACGACAAGAACTTCGGCGACTATTCGGACGGCTTTTCGCCCGCCAACAGCGTGGGAGCGGGAGGCGTGCCGTTGCCCGGCTGTTCGGTTGGCGATGACTTCACGCGTGCCCTTGGCGACCCGCTGGAGGCGCGTTTTTCCGCGGCGCTGAATTACCGGGAGAACCAGTCATGCCCGGCAGCGAGCGGCCTGGCGCAGCCAGGCGTCGCGAAGCCGGCACACCGCCAGGCTCTGGGGCTGGCGGACGGGCTCATGCACAAATCTCCGTGGCGCGAGAATCGCATCCTGCCCAAATGACGACATTGCACCGCACGCTGTGCTTCGATACCGTGCGAGTCATCGTGGTTTGCCGGCAGGATGCCCATGTCCGAATTTCATGAACCAGGGGCAACGCTGGTATTCGTCGTTACCATAGCCTTGAGCCTGCTCGGCCTGTTCCGTGCGCCGCAATTGATCGATGCCTGCCTGTTCCGGCCGTATTACCTCAAGCGGCGCAGTGAGTACCACACCATGATCAGCAGCGGATTCGTGCACGCTGACCTCGGTCATCTGTTGTTCAACATGTTTACTTTCTATTTCTTCGCCTTCCCGATGGAGCGCCTCTTTGGCACCGCGTATTTCCTGGCGTTGTACCTCACCGGGCTGGTCGTCAGCCACGGCTGTACATACTTCAAGCATCGGGAAAACGCCATGTACGCATCACTCGGGGCATCGGGCGCGATCTCCGCCGTGTTGTTCGCCTATATCGTGTACTTTCCGACCACGACCCTGATCATCTTCCCGATTCCGCTGCCGATACCGGCGGCGCTATTTGCCGTCGGCTACGTCGCGTACTCCTACTGGGCCTCGACACGGGAGCAGGGTCGAATCAATCACGACGCTCACCTCTGCGGCGCGCTCAGCGGGCTGGCTTTCGTCTTGCTGGTGCATCCGCAGGCTTATGCATTGCTGCTGCAGCAATTCGCATGAATACTGCAACTCCTCGGCGACAGGCAGGCGGATCCTGAACCCGGCTACCTGTCCTCCGCCGGGCCCGCAGCCCTTGCACGGTTCGATGCGCCATTCATGAAGGTGACAAGCTCGTCGATGAAATAGGCGCGCGGCGTCTCCATGAAGGCGGCGTGGTCACCGCCCGGCACCGATACCCATTGTTTGTGGCCGGTACCGAGCCGCGTGTACAGTTTCTGCTGGTAGTCAGCCGGTGCA
>DATICC010000381.1:0-3830 GCA_035457045.1 Woeseiaceae bacterium
GCGATGGAAACCGTCGCGCAGAACCTCGGTGACCTGAAAGGAAAAGTAGTAATTGACATTTCGATGCCCTCGGACCAGGCCGAAGACGGCTACTACAAACCGATGCTGGAAACCTCCAGCGCAGAGATGATCCAGTCCTGGAATCCCGGTGCGCGCGTCGTGAAGGCCTTCGCCACTCAGGGCAGCTTCATCATCGACGATCCCGATGCCGTCGGCGGTCCGGCGACCATACCGATTGCATCCGATGACCGCGCAGCCAAGGAACTGGTCGCGCGCATGGCGGCGGAGATGGGACTCGACCCTGTCGACTCGGGCCCTTTGCGCATGTCGCGCGAAATTGAAGCATTGCAGCGCCTCTACATGGTGCCATTGCTGCAGCGCCGCGCAGCGGCCTGGGAACCGTACTTCCGCCGCAGTTACTACTGGGAGTGCATCTGGGACGACACGATGAGCGATCCGGTGGCCGACGCCGACAATCTTGCTTCCATTCCCGAAACGCAGGGCCCGGCGCGGCCCTGCCCCGGCCCTTGAGGGCGTTCCATTACGGCTCCAGGACTTGCCCCGGTAACAGATGCACGATCTGCACGCCGCGCCGATCCGCCTCATTGCGGAAGGCTGACAGTGGATTCTCGACTTCGACGTAAGCAGGCGGATTGCTGCCGCCGTAATGTATCGGCACGATGCGCCTGGCACGAAGCACCATTCCGGCGTCGACCGCCTGTGCCGGGGTAAGCACGCCCGGCGTCTCCGGCATGGGATCGGACTGGATTCGGGCACCATTGATCGGCAGGAAGACTGCCTCGAAAGGCGCATAGGCGGAGGCGATGGTCTGCCACTGCCCGTGCCACAGTGTGTCGCCGCCGTGAAAGTAACGCTTGCCGTCAACGGTCACGATCCAGCTCACCTGCTCGTCGCCGAAACCGTCGGACGCGGGCACGGCTGTAAAGACAAAATCGCCACGTGCTAACGGCTCATATAGCGACACGGGCGTCACCCTCAGGCCCCGCGAGGCAACGTAAACCGCCGCCGATTCGTGGCAGATCACTGTACCTCGCTCGCCGAGCACACGTTTCAGCGTCTCCGCGTCAAAATGATCGTTGTGCACGTGTGTAAGCAGTGCGTAACGGCGTGAGGTTTCGACACCTACCTGCACCAGCCCTTCGGGCGGTTCGTTGTTCCAGAATTCGCCACCCACGGCATCGATGAGTACCGTGGTGTCGCCGTACACGAACTTCACGCCGGCCCAGTTCAATCGCCGCAGCTCGAGTGAGTCGGCGCGAGCGAACTGACCAGGTCCGCACGCGGCAATGGCCATTGCGAGGAGAACGGCTGTCGCCGGCATCATAGTCATCGAGCAAATCCCTCTTGGGGCAGGACCAAAGGCTTTGAATTCGGCCAGCGTAAGCAATAGACTGCTATAAGACAATTCGATAGTTCTTATTCATCTATAACCATATCTTATTTATGAAACTGGACACACGGGACCTCGAGCTGCTCAGTTGCCTGGCCGAGGACGGTTCGCTGACGACGGCCGCGAAGCGTATGCACCTGTCCCAGCCGGCCGCAAGCCAGCGGCTTGCCAGGCTGCAAGCGTCGATCGGCTCGAACCTGTTCGAACGAAAGAACGGCCTCATGCGGCCGACGGCCGTCGGCGAGCGACTTGTCGCCGCAGCAAGGAACGTCACAATGCAACTGGATGCCGCTTTCGCCGATATCACACACATTCTGGAGGGCAGCGCCAAACATTTGCGCGTCACGACGCAGTGCCACACCTGTTACCGCTGGCTGCCCTACGTCATGCGTGAAATGTCGGTGGCATTTCCCGGACTTTGCATCGATATCGTTCCTGAGGCGACTGAAGCACCTGTCGAGGCAGTCATCGACAATCGCGTCGATATCGCTATTGTCAGCAAGATCGATGAGGATGCCGGTCTGTCCTTGCATGACCTTTTTGAGGACGAGCTGTTTGCGATTATGCGCAAGGATCATGTGCTCGCACGGCGTAGTTTCCTGAACCCGCCGGACTTCAGGGACCAGACGCTGATCGTCTACAACGGGAAACGGCACGCCATTCATGACGAGATACTTCATCCTGCCGGTGTGGTTCCGGCGCGGACACTCCAGTTACGCATGACGGAAGCGATCATTGAACTGGCGCGATCCGGCCAGGGCATAGCCGTTCAGTCCGGCTGGGCATTCAGCGACCTGGGAAACAACGACGGGCTCGCAGCGGTGCGTATCACGAGGGGCGGGTTCCGGCGCCAGTGGCAAGCCGTGGTATCGCCGGCCTGCAATGGCGAGCAGGCAGCAGCCTTCATTGCCGGCGTACGCGAGGCGGGCAGGCGCATGCAGAAGGCGGACTGGCGCATGCGCCTGGACAAGGCAGAAGCGAAACGCAACAGTGCGCGTCCGGCATGAGGATCATCGAGGTCTGCGCTGGTATGCCGAAGACCGTGTACAGCGGGCCCAAACCGGTATCCACCGGCATTTTCAAAAAGCCGGTTCAGGGCAAGGTATATGCAGGGTTCGAGCATCTATCCGGCGACGGACAGGCGGACCTCACCGTGCACGGCGGCCGTGACAAGGCGCTGTACGCCTATCCACAGGAGCATTATCCCGTCTGGGCAACAGAACTCGGCGTCACAAGACTCGAGTCCTCGCAGTTCGGCGAAAACCTGACGGTCAGCGGAATGCTTGAGTCTACGGTAATGCCGGGTGACCGCTATCGCCTTGGCAATGTACTTGCGATCGTTACCCAGCCACGCCTGCCCTGCTTCAAACTCGGCCTACGAATGGGGGACGATACGTTCCCGAATCGCTTCCTGGCCAGCGGGCGGCTGGGATTCTATCTGCGTGTCGAACAGCCCGGCTCCCTGCAAGCAGGCGATCCCGTCGAACTGTTGGAGCGTGCCACCCATGGAATAAGCATTACGAGCCTGTGGCATAACGTGTTCGGGGCCGAACGCAATCCGGCCGATGCACAGCGTGCCCTGGATAATCTGCCGTTCCTCGATGCCGGATGGCAACGCCGACTTCGAAAAATCGTTGCGTCAGGACGTTAACGGGTTCCCGCTCGAAGCCGTACAATCCCGGCCAACGATGAAGACAATGCCTATATTTGCACGACGAGCTGCCTGCCGCGGCCTTCCGCTGCTGGTATTGGCGTTGCCTGCCCTTGCGTCTGCGGAATCTGCTCTTATCGCGGTCGCCACGAATTTCAGCGAGGTAGCTGAAGTTCTCGTGCGGGATTTCGAAGATCTCGGTGAACACGAGATAGAAATATCCACCGCCGCGACCGGGAAACACTACGCCCAGATCATCAGCGGCGCACCCTACGATGCATTGCTCGCAGCCGACCAGGACCGCCCGCGCCTGCTCGAGAAATCCGCTGTTGCGGTGGACGGCACGCGCTTCGTGTACGCGATCGGCAGGCTGACCCTGTGGAGCGCTGACGCCACGCTGATCGGCGATGATGGTATCGCGGTGCTCAGGAAGCAGGATTTTCGGGCGCTGGCGATCGCCAACCCGGAACTGGCCCCGTACGGAGTCGCCGCAAGGGAGACCCTGCAGTCCCTCGGCCTTTGGGATGCTCTCGGGGACAAAATCGTGATGGGCGAGAACATCGGGCAGGCATTCGCGCTGGCCGCGACCGGCAACGCGGAACTGGGCCTTGTTGCGCTGTCGTCGGTAATCAGCATTCGCAATGCAGGCAAAGGCAGCCGTTGGGATGTGCCGCCGGAACTGCATTCGCCCATACTGCAGGATGCCGTACTGCTCGCGCACGGTGAGGGAAACGCGGCCGCTGTCGCCTTTCTCGCATACCTCCGGTC
>DATICC010000382.1:0-4007 GCA_035457045.1 Woeseiaceae bacterium
TTTAGCCAGCGGGCGAATTACCGCCCCGGGGACGTGTATCACCATGTGGCTGCCTGGACCCCTCTACGAGAGTCTGCCGTACCTGTATGTAGGCTGCGGCGCATTGATGCTGGTTGGCACAATCTACCTCGGCGTCGGCACCGCCGGAACGCCGTATTACTTCCTCATCGGCCTGCTAAGCATAATTGGCGGCGTCGTTATCTATTTACGCCGCATGAGCGCCCGCCAGAAAACATCCGAAACGGACCTGTCTGACACTTAGGGAAGAACTGGTGCCGGCACCAGACAAATCGGCAGGACAGCCGATTTGGACGCGCGAAGCGCGCCCGAAGGGCGAGCGCCAAGGATGGCGCGAGTCAACTCGAACCCCAATCGGCCCGCAGTGAAAATCAACACCTCTTCCGGTCGGTGCCGATTGACCTTTAGTAATGCGGCGTTGAATCGCGACCATGACTTCCCGGGGCCGTTCTGTAGCAGGCACCAGGAGTCGAACCCGGGACCTACTGATTACAAATTAATTCTACAATCGAGGATAGATGCGGCTTTCAGTCCGATTCCTTTAGAAAATTGCCGTGATGCGACGTTGTAGCCTTGCGGTATACGGGTACTTTCTTAGAAAACGCGACCGCGCTTGCTAGAACGCCTTACTCAGGTCCTGATGTTTCAATATACGCATGATCTCCACGCCCTGCGCGTCGATACGATAGTAGATCGAATGCGCACCGCACACGCTACGATGATAGCCAGATCGAATATGGTCAACCGCCGGATATAGCTGCGGTTGCACTGCCAATACTGAAAATCTCTTTTTGAGTTGGTCGCGGTATCGGTCGGATTGCGAAACCCCGAAATGTTCATCGCCGTATTGTGCGATCGCGATCAGGTCCTCTTTAGCGCTTTGTGAAAGCCGATACTCACCCATGCTTCGCCCGGTGGCGCTGCCGCGCATCCTCCCAGATCTCGTCGACGCTGCGATCGCTAAAACCGCTCGCCTCGCCTTCAATCAATGCGGCACGAATAGCCTCGATTTCGGCGGGGGATTCCTGGTCCCGAAGCTGTCGTTCGCGGATCAATTCGCGTACAACTTCACTTTCATTGCCGTAACGTCCCGTCTTGATCTGCGCCTTGATCCAGCGATCCTGCTGATCGGTGACCGATATACTTTTCTTGACCATCGCCATAAGCCGCACCCCGAAGGAGTAGGTGAAAGTAGCCTACCAAGTAGTATATTTTACTACTCACTCCTCGCCAAGGCCGAGATGCTCGCCCTACTCTGCCTGCCTCGGCTGCGGATCATCCAGCCGATTTATCGGCCAAATTGACCGGAAAGAATCCAGCGGCACGAATGAGGTTCCGAGCGTGTTAGTGCTGATCGTGAATTTCTTAGAAAACTGGTGTCGGCACCAGACGAATCGGCAAGACAGCCGATTTGGACGCGCGAAGCGCGCCCGAAGGGCGAGCGCCAGGGATGGCGCGAGTCAACTCGAACCCCAATCGGCCAGCAGTGACAAGCAGTGCCGCTCCAAATCGGTGCCGATTGATCATTAGTTATGGGGCATTGAATGGGGAAGGTACCTTCCCGGGGGATTCCTGCGACGGAACAAAACACGGGCCCGAAGGGGTCCCGAGTTTTGGTGCCGGCACCAGGAGTCGAACCCGGGACCTACTGATTACAAATCAGTTGCTCTACCAACTGAGCTATACCGGCTGCGTCAGGCGCGGTATTTCAACAACTCGTCCCGTGGCCGTCAACGACTAATTGCCCCGTGGGCAGGTCGCGGCATCCCGTAAGAACACCTTTTCCTCGCCATATTTCTCCATTATCGCACCCGCGCCTTTGCCCGGCGGCAGCGCGATATCGACAAAGAATACCTCGGCATCGCGGGTACGTTGTGTGACGTCGACCGGCAAGCCGAGTGACGTGGCCTTGAGTTCCACCTGCTCCGCACCTTTCGGGTCGCCGAAAAGTCCGAGCGAGATCTTCAGGCCCTCGTCTTCCGTGGGTACGAGGTAGGCTTCGCCCAGGCCGCCGGCTTTCAGTTTCTCCAGCATGGCGTTACCGGTTGCGCGGTCCGGGATGTTCCGCACCTGCACCCAGTAACCGACGAAGACCTGTCCCTGAGTCGCGCGGACATTCGCCAGCATGCCTTCGTTCCGGTACTCGGCCAGCGCGCGGTCTGCCTCCGCGCCGTCCCGGAACGGGCCGATGGTCACGCAGGACCTGCCGACGACCGCTGCCAGATCCGAGCTGCGGCCCGAGCCCAGCACCGCGCCGATGCTGGTCGCTGCTTCGGGCACGGCGGTGTTCGATATCTGCAGCGGCGGCCCGAGCTCGGACTGGTTGACGACGGCGACGCCGGTCTCCGGCGGCTCCTCGACGAAGCGGCTCCACATGAAGTACAGGATGTTCGCCAGCAGCAGTAACAACAGGAGGTTCTTCATGACTCGGTGTCGATAATGTGTGCGAGACCCTGCAGAACAAGATTCGGTCGATGCAATACGGAACCCTCAAGCCGGGTGAGGATGCTGGAGGCATCACCACCGGTCAAGACTATCCGTGGCCTGAGGCCTGCCTTGCGTGCCGCATGCACGGCTCTTTCGATGGCGCCGCACACGGCATTGAAGGCGCCGTTTGTTACCGCAGCGCCGGTATTGTTGGCAAACGCGCGTTGCGCCGACGGATTTGCGCGCCGCCCCTGCGGCGGTATCTCCGCCGTTTGCGCACTCAGGCACGAGGACATCAGCCGTATCCCGGGAAGGATCTGGCCACCGAGGTGCAGGCCGGTCTTGTCGATTACGTCGATGGTAACGGCGGTACCGGCATCGACGACGACGGCGGCCGAGTGCCGTTCGGCGTAAGCCGCAATGAGGGCTACCCAGCGGTCGACGCCCAGGCGCCGCGGCGTCGTATAGCCGTTGGTCACACCGTAGGCCCGTCTTTCGGAGTGGACGAAGCGTATATCGGCGTCGCAGTGCAGGCCGATGGCCGCCGAGAGCCGCGTGGCGAAACTGGCGCCGGCCACGTTGCAGGCCAGCACCTGGCCGACCTTGCGCGGCAGCTTCGTGAGCAACGCGGCATAACCGGTATCGCGCAGTGCATCGTGCGTGACGCTGCCGCTGCGGCCGATGTGGCCGTCCTCATAGAGGCCCCATTTGAGGCGCGTGTTGCCGGCATCGAACAGCAGCGACGCGGCCCCGCTCATGTTGTCGATCCCGCGTGCGCCGGCAGGACGATCGAGCCGGAGCGTACGGACAGGCGACCGGTGCCGGTCTTGATCTGCAGGGCCCCGTCTTCATCGACGCCATCGGCCGCGCCGCTGACCCTGCCGCCTGCGGTCTCCACGATCGTGTGCCGGCCGAGCAGCCAGTCACAATCCTTCCATTGATCGAGAAACGCGGCGAAACCCAGCGCATCGAAGCGCCGCAATGCTGCACAGAGAGTATCGATCAATGACGCCACAAGCGTTGCACGATCGGGCAGGACGTCCAGGCAGCGCTTCAGATCGGTAATCGGTGCTTTGCGATCCGGTGCCAGGTCATCTGCATCGGCACCGGCCAGGTCCACGTTGAGCCCGAGGCCCGTGACCACCACCGGATTCCGGATTCCCGCTGCACGTGTCTCGATGAGGATGCCGCCGAGTTTTGCCTCACCCACCAGGATGTCGTTCGGCCATTTGAGCGCAACATCGGGCACGGCCAGTTTTCTCAGCACCTCGACGACGGCGATGCCGGTCGCGAGGCTTAAGCTCGGCAGGTTGTGCGGCTGCGATTGAAAGGTATAGGCGATCGACAGGCAGATCGACGACGCCGGCGGTGCACGCCAGCTCTTGCCCATCCGGCCGCGGCCGGCGGATTGGTAATCCGCGAGCACGACGTGAAATCCGCCCGGCGACGGGGCCCGCTGCTCGATCAGATAGCGGTTGGTCGAATCGATTTCAGCGAAGACCTGCAACAGCTCCAGCCCAGCGACCGTCTCCGGGGCGAGCAAGCGTTGCAGCGTTTCAGGG